>CACYDC010000212.1 GCA_902773025.1 uncultured Ruminococcus sp. | reverse complement strand
TCTTCGATCTCAAGGTTGAAGTCGCTTACTGCTACAACGTTGCCGTCGTAGATCTTGTAAACATTTTTCAAAGATACACTTGCCATAATTTGCCTCCTGAGTTCGCTGTATTGGACTTACCCAAGAAAAAACGTTCATCTTAGGGTATCACCCGAAAGCGTATTTTTTTAAATACAAAATTTAACATAATTACTATAACAGATTTTCGCGAAAAATGAAATACTTTTTTTTACTAAATTATTAAGCTTGTCTTTATATATAATTCACATAACACAAAAAAGCCAATCTGTTTTTGTACATAATGCATACAGAAATAATACTCAAAATCCATGTTTTCGGCTTAAAATATCATTTAATTCTTTTTCGGATAATTCCCTGCATTCTCCCGGCGCAAGGCTGTCGTCCAGAAAGACCTCTCCGATTCTCAGTCTTTTAAGCTTTATGACCTGTGCGCCAACGCTTTGAAACATTTTTTTTACCTGATGAAATTTTCCTTCGCATATTTCTACGAGTGCGGTATCATCGCTGATAAGCTTCATTTCAGCCGGAAGAAAGCTTATTTCTCCCATTTGTATTCCCTTGCCGAAGGCAGTCACATCATCTTCTGTGAGTTTTCTGTCGCATTGCGCCTTATATAGCTTATATACATGGCTTTTCGGTGACAGCATTTTATGCGCAAGCTCTCCGTCATCGGTTATAAGGATAAAGCCTTCTGTATCCTTATCAAGTCTTCCGGCAGGAAAAAGACCTTCTCTGCGCATTGATCCGGGCAGAAGATCTATTACAGTTTCCGATCGGGTGTCGCGGCTCGCGCTGAGTATTCCGGAAGGCTTATTCATCATTATGTAAAGATTTTTTTTGAACCGGAGTTGTCTGCCTTCAACTTCTATAATATCAGTTTCGGGATCAAATTTTTCCTCGGGTTTTTTCACTAGCTTATTGTTTACTCTTATAAGTCTTCTTTTTATCAATATTTTAGTATTGCTTCTTGAAGAAATATTTTGAGATGAAAGAATTTTATCGATCCTTTGCAGTGACATAAATATACTCCTTTATATTTTTAATAGTCCTTATCAGTATATTATTTTTTGCGATGCGAATGGTTAACGAATTATGAACTGTAGATATGTTGTTGTCTATACACATTTTCCATTCCTTTGAATATGATACAGAAGGAGGGATTTTGATGGAGAATAAGATATATGTTGTTGAATCAGGGGATACATTGGCGGGAATTGCACAGAAATTCGGTGTTGATTTCATAACCATAGCCAGATATAACGGTATTGCAGACCCTGATAATATTGAAGCAGGCAGGGTACTGAGAATCCCTGCGCAGGATCAGGAAAATGTGTATATAGTGAGAAAAGGCGATACGCTTTACAGTATAGCAAAAATGTACGGTACGACAGTGGAGGAGCTTGTATTGCTGAATTCACTCTCCGGTCCCGACGTTATCATTGCCGGACAGAAGCTGATAATCCCAAAGGGCGAAAATATAAGCTTTTATGTTGTGAAAACAGGAGACACGCTTTTTGAAATTGCGCAAAGGTTTGATACGACAGTTGAAGCATTAGCAGATGTAAATGGTATAGCAGATCCTGATGTGATAGAGGCAGGACAGGTGATACGTATACCGTCGGAAGGATATATTGAGGAGATAAAGAAATATACTGTGAGAAAGGGAGATACACTCTGGAAGATCGCGCAAAAGACGGGAATGCCGGTTTCTTATCTGATCAATATCAACAGACTCGCACAGCCTGATTTTATTTATCCCGGGCAGGTATTGATAATAAGACAAGACTGATATTATTCTGTTTTTACTGACGTCCGGCTTCTGCGGAATACTTTACGATTTTCAGAAGTGACTGCCATTATTACTCCGTAAGTGATCAAACAAAGTATCAGCTTAAGGCTGACCAGAAAAGCAGAATTTCCAGGGATCATACGTATCGTAATACAAGGCAGCAGACTGCACAGCACAGGACGCAGCAGATATTCTGTCAGTGAAAATCTCAATCTTGTTACTTTGATCAGTCTTGCAAAGCTCATAGTTGTGTTTAGCAGTTCACTGAACAGGATAACAACAATTATTCCGAGCGCGCCAAGCTTCGGCAGCAGAAGCCATGTCAGTATCACGCGTATAATAGAATCGATAAGGTTAAAGATAAAATAGCTTGTTTGTTCGTTGAGTCCCTTAAGGATACCGTCAACACCCGAATCAAGATACATCAGCGGTATTACGGGCGCCAATACAGCGATATAGAATCCTGATTTTTCGGAACTATAGAGGATATTTCCTATATCTCGGGAAAAAAATATCATTACAAACATGACAGGCAGTGAATATTTAAGGATCGCTGAAGTCATACGTTCGGACATATGACGAATACCGTTTTTATGGTTGAGTACATTTGCCTGTGACATTTCCGGAATTATAAGTGAAGAGAACGGAAGTATGAAAACAGACGGAAAGACAATTACGGGCATGGCCAGACCGGTAATGATACCGTATTCTCCTAAAGCGGCGGCACTGTCGGCTCCGTATTTTATAAGTCCTGCAGGTATCAGGATGTTTTCAATAGCTGAGAGCGCGCTTCGCAGGCCTGAGTTTGCGGTACATGGCAGAGCAACAGGCAGAGCGTCAGCGATAATATGCTTTACGGGTTCTTTGCGGCAATGCAGTCTTTTTTTATGGATGATATAAACTGAAAGGGAATAAACGAATGAGAGGAGTTCTGCGGCTGTTGTACCGGAAACGGCGGCACAGCAGGCTCCCTGAGGTGTCTGAGGTGAAAAGTAAGAAAAAACGATAATACATACGCCTATTTCAGCAAGCTGTTCAAGGAGCTGTTCGGCGGCAGTGAAGATCATTTTCCTTTTTGCAGAGAAATATCCGCGCAGTACTGCTGAAAACGACATAAACGGCAGACTTGGAGCAAGAAGCATAAGCGCAGCGGCGCAGCGGTCATCGGACAGGATAAAAACAGAAATAAAGTCTGAGGAGAAAAACAGCAGGGCGCTGAGGAGTGAAGAAAATACAAGGGAGATGATCAAAAATTTTTCGGTTATGAACAGAGCCTTACCGGGGCTTCCTTTTGCAAGGACATCGGCGGTCAGTCTTGTTACAGTAATGGTAATGCCTGATGTGCATATGAGCGCAAAGACAGCGTATACAGAAGTGATCAGCTGATAGATACCTATCCCTACGGTACCGGCACAAGAGCTTAGGTAAACTCTGAAAGCCATTGCAAGACTGCGGATGATCAAAGACGAAACAGTAAGTATAATACCGTTTTTTATAAACAGATCTTTTTGTATGATAAACACCACCATAATTAGAATTACTGTTCCTTGTTGTAACGGGACTGTGACGTTATTACGCTGTAAACTGAGCACCGCGGGAGTAAGTTAGTTACGCTACTTTGCAGCGAGCGTAGTGAGCGGAATCGCGAACACGACAGCGGCGGCACGCCGCCGCGAATCGACTGCGGAGGCACGCCGCCGGCACGCCGGTTGGCTTTTGCAGTGGCAAAAGCCTTAAATGATGGTGCGGCAGGGACCCCCGGCGAGGGTCCCTGAACCCCCTGCGCTTTTTGAAG
>CACYDC010000211.1 GCA_902773025.1 uncultured Ruminococcus sp. | reverse complement strand
GTTTCAATCTGTACATTCCAGTCATTTCCATACTTGTCAGTCCCTATGTATTTTGATTGATCGTTGGCTAAATCTACCAACGTCTGTCTGTTTTCCGCTGTATCAGAAAGATGACCGGGTCTATTGCCAAATATATGATCAAGTTGAGAATCACTTGTAGGCAACGAGACCTTATCCTGATTGTCAGATGCGTTATTTGTTTGATTTGGATTGTCTGATAGATCCTGGTACTCGCTATTGTTCGAAGCACCATAAGTATTTCCAAATCCGCCATGATATCCTGCTCCCATTATATCACCCCCTTGAGTGAATTCATGGCATTGCCATAATCACTAGTAAAGTGATATATTTCGATTCCCATATCACTGTACTTCTTGAATATAGATTTCGGATCAGATCCATAGACGATTATTGCTACAGGTTGTAGTCTCTTAACAACAATATCTAAGCCCTTTGCAAAGATATCTCTATCAGTCAGAAGCTTGAGAGTGCCATGAGATCCAACCGAAATAACTGATTTTTTAGGGAGTCCATCGCAGCAACACTTATATGTCCTGTGATCTCCAAACCGAACATTAGGTATAACCTTTACACCATTCATCTGAAGCCAGCAGCCTATAGCTCTGCTGCGATATATATTCCATAGCTGCATTACTAAAGGCATGTCCCTGTAAAGACTAAAGTCTGGAAGGATTACTCCGTTGTAGCGCTGAAGGATTGGAAGATACTTCTTCGGATTCCTCCATAAACGTTCAAACAGGTAATCATCTTCATAGAAATGAACCCAATAATTGTAATCCCTACAAGAGATACATTTGGAAAAAGCAATTAATCTATTGGGTATTTCATAACAAGCCTTAATAACAGGGAATTCAAAGAATCCTGCATAAACGGCAAATGCAACCAAAAAAGCGTTAAAAACATCTTTGCATCCCTTACGGATACTGTTTATCTTTGACATAAATTATGTCCTCCTTATAGGAAAAATAAATAGTTTTGAAAATAGAAATCATAAAGATTCCTCCTTCAGTAAATTGAATTTTTCCTTGGGATGTGGCATAATAAAGTTCCACATTTAGGATGCTTGCATCCCAAGGAATTACACCTTTTAAGCCATTTGGTTTACAGGGTGTTTTTCTTTTTTGGACTAAAGACAATCAAGAGACATCACCTCCAGCTACATATTTAAGTTGATATTCAGCAGCATCAGAAGAGACCCCACATAGCAGCTCAATGCGCAAAGGTGAGGGTATCTTACTACATGATTTTAACTTGTAATATGGAATTAAGAGTTCTCCTGCAAGGCACTTCGCCTGCCACTCCGGATCGTTATAACATTCGACGTGTTTTCCTCTGCGGCTATAAAGCTTAACGCCTATAACACAGCTGAGAATATAATGAGCCATCTCATGTGCAATGGTCATTCTATCACGTCCTTGACCATCACATGCCCTATTGTAAATACTTTCCCTTATTCTTATAGTGCCGCCAAGAATGTCAGTATCTGCATGAGTACTTTTGTCTTCCCATTCATCATCAGGAACAATCTCATATGAGAAATCCTCGAAAGCCTCACACATCTGATCAAGTAACCTGTCAACAGGTATCATCCATACATCTAAGTAACCGAATTCTCTGCGTATAACATATGCAAGCTGTCTAAGATCCTCTCTTGAGACAGCTTGCGCATAATAATCACTCATGAGGAGAGCCCTCCTTAATCTTACTTTCTAATATTGACAAAAGCTCTTCGCTTGTCTTTTCGTCGATATCTTCAAATCTGCGTGCAAATCTTATTGCAAGCTTCTTATTTGCTTCAGATGCATTTGCAATATTGACGGCAACAGTATCAAACGACTCATACGCAACATCCTTGAATTCCTCAATCTCGTCTGCAGAGAGACTGTATGTAGCAGGAATTAACGATAGCCATGCATCAGGCATTTTCTTTTTGCCATTCTCAACAGCAGAAAGAAAAGCCGGAGAAACACCTAAATCACTTGCCATTCTTCTAAGTGATATATCTGCTTTCATCCTAATACTCCTTAATAAATCTCCTAGTATAGTACGCATATCAAAGCCTCCGTGTACCTTGTTGGTTAACACCAACTTACAACAACAAATCACCAATGTCAACCTATACGGTTAACACAGCGCAAATCCCTATATTAGAGCATGAATAAGTCCCGGACGTTACAACAGATCTGTTCTATGGCACAGAATAATGAGTAAACTGTTAATCTTTTGCTGATATTCGTTCACATTTATTCTATTAATTGCTGTTAAGGATATATTTCTGAATTATCAAGTTTCGTCCGAGGAAACGCCTTGCCGCGCGGACATTTTCCGTTATTTTTGATTTGCGTCCGAATTATCGCTTCATTCGCGGATATTATTTGATAAACAGATTTTTCGTCCGCAAACAGACCTCTTTTCGAGGACATAAATCGAAAAGAATAAATTGCGTCCT
>CACYDC010000210.1 GCA_902773025.1 uncultured Ruminococcus sp. | reverse complement strand
TCCGCCTTTGGAATCCCTAAAGGGACTAACTTCGTGTCGTCCGCGGCCTTTGAAAAGGCCGGCGAAACTTTTGTGTTTTGTCACGAGGCGGCACGCCGGAGGAAAATATTTTTGTAAAAATTGAGTTTATATGCTATAATGTAGTTTAAAAGAAAGGGGGGCGGATATGCTTAAACGTATACAAAACTGGGATAACAGATTACTTAGAATAATCTCAGCTAAGCACACCCAAAAGCTCGATAAGCTTATGGTTATTGTAACAAGAACAGGAAATAACGGCTATATTTGGTTTCTGCTCTCTATTCCTATGCTGTTTTTTAACCGCTACAGACTTGTCGGATATACCACCATGCTTGCAATGCTTATAAGCAGTCTTACCGGGGAAATAACAATAAAACATATAGTGGCAAGAGTTCGTCCCTGCAATCGTGATTTCGGTCAGGAACTGCTGATTAAACATCCTGCGCACTATTCGTTTCCGTCAGGACACACCTCATCGTCTTTTTCTGTGACGTGGGTAATGTTTTTCATGCTTCCTCTTTTGTTTATTCCGGTGCTGATTTATGCTTGTCTTATGGGTTTTTCGAGAATCTATCTGCTCGTCCACTATCCGACCGATGTTATTGCAGGCGTTATACTCGGAACTATATGCGGTATGGTTGCGGTATCGGTTTCGCCTTATATTCCGTTTTTTCCATTTTAGAAATACTGTTAAAAGTTTTGCTTTACTGTTATAAAAGGAGTCTGATGTTAAATGAAAAGGGAAAATATGCAAAATCATATAAGATATACTGTTCTTGCGTCGCTTTTTGCGGCAATGATTTATGTGATGACAGCTTTTGTACATATACCTACTCATCAAGGATATATTCATGTCGGCGATGGTATAATCTATCTTGCGGCCTCTCTATTACCCACTCCCTATGCCATAGGCGCTTCCGCTATAGGCGCCGGCCTTTCTGATTATTTATCAGGCTATGCAATGTGGGTATTGCCGACAATGATAATAAAAGCGCTGATCGCATCTTTATTCTCATGCAGCAAAACCACAGTTATCAACAAGAGAAATATTCTTGCTGCTGTTCCGGCTGCTGTTATTTGCGTTGGCGGTTATTATTTGTCCGGCGCGCTCATATCCATCTTATCCGGTTCTGCCCATGAAGCAGCATGGACTGCTGCTCTTGCAGATATCCCGACAAATCTTATACAGAGTATCGCAAGTACTGTATTATTCGTCATACTCGGAGTATCACTTGACAAAACCGGTGTCAAAAAATATATATTATCCGATAGAAAATCATACAGATAAAACTTTGTTTTCCTTAGCCTGACAAGACGTTTATGTCAGGCTTTATTTTTTCCTGTTTTTAATATAACTATCATCGTACCATTTACTATCTCTTTTATCTTCAACATTACCTAAAATATTGTTTTTTTTTCATAATAACAGTTACATTCTTCTATTGAAGTTTTTAACCGGTAATTATATAATATATATTGCGCAATGCAATGTTTTGTTTAACTTACCGTCTTCCGAAAAGGGGGAATTATTATAGAAAAAATAATTGATTATTTTAAACGCACCGACAAAACCTTCTGGCTTCTGAGTCTGACAGCATCTCTGTACGGATGTATACTTATTGCAAGCCTTCAGCGTAATAGTGATGTAAACTTCCTGAAAACACAGATTACAGCAATTGTTATCGGATATATTGCTGCTGTGATAATATCACTGGTAGATTATAATTTTATCGCCCGATGCTGGTGGCTTATCGGCGGTGTCGCCCTTGCGCTTACATTTGCGGTATTTTTTATAGGCATACAGATCGTTGGAACTGATGATGTCGGTTGGATTAAGCTGCCCGGCGGTATGACGTTCCAGCCTTCGGAGCTTACCAAGATATGCTTTATCGTCACATTTTCAAAGCATCTGTCATATCTTATCGAGCATGACAGACTTCATAATTTCTTTGGTGTTTTATCGCTTGCTATACACGCAGGAATACCTGTACTGCTGATACATATGCAGGGTGATGACGGCGCAGCGCTTGTATTTGCGTGTATGTTTCTTATAATGACATTCGTTGCCGGAGTACAGCTAAGATATTACATCATTCTTTTTATTGCTCTGATTGCATCTGTTCCGTTTGTCTGGACAAAAATGATGAACAGCGACCAGCAAAACCGTCTGGTAGTGCTTTTCAGCAACGATGATGAAATGCTTCAATCATACGGCTGGCAGCAATATCAGGGAAAAATTTCAATTGCTTCGGGCGGATTATTCGGGAAAGGACTTTTCAACGGTCCGCGTGTTGAAAAAGATGTCGTACCATATCAGGAAAACGACTTTATTTTCACTGTTGCAGGTGAAGAACTCGGGTTTTTGGGTTGTACGGCGATACTTCTGCTGTTTGCTATCATGCTGTTCAAAGTAATGAAAACAGGCCGTCAATCATGCAATTCTCTTGGAAGATGTATCTGTGTCGGATTTTTCTCACTTATTCTGACGCAGACGGTCATTAATTTAGGCATGGTTCTCGGACTTCTTCCGGTCGTGGGTATAACGCTTCCGTTTTTCAGTTCCGGCGGTTCCTCGGCCGCATGCTTGTATCTTGGTGTGGGTCTTGTACAGAGTGTTTATATGCATCCCACAGACGGCAAAGAAAAACCAATCAAGGTCGAAATCTCAAAAACCATACAAGGCAGTATTTTTGCGCCGTAGCCACAGCCTGGTGCAGAGTGCGAAATCTCTTTAAATAACTTCCCCGGAAAAACAGATATGTTCATCTGCTTTTCCGGGGAATAATTTTCATATTTATATTATCTTTAATACTGTTCTCAAATAAATAAAAGACAAACATTGTATAAGTAGCTGTTGGCTTTTGCAGTAGCAAAAGCCTTAAATGATAATATTACAGGGACCCAGCGGCCATTGAAAAGGGCGGCGAAACTTTTGTGTTTTGTCACGAGATTGTGTGTTACGCTTTTTACTCAGAACCGCGGGAGCAACTCTCAAACGCTTATCACGCAGTGAGCGAAGCGAACGGAATCGCGGACACGACTGCGGAGGCACTCCGCCGGACACGACTGCGGAGGCACTCCGCCG
>CACYDC010000209.1 GCA_902773025.1 uncultured Ruminococcus sp. | reverse complement strand
TCAAAGATCAAAGCCGAACTGAACATCTTCAACAGATGGCACATTGACACCGAGATGGATAAGGTCGTTGAATGGACCGCCGCATACCTGAAGGGAAGAGATGTGTTGGAAGTTATGGATGAGCAGATAAAACAGTATATGAGATCTGAGCCTGTTTGAGTATAATATAATTTTGTATATTTTGAACGAATTTGATTTGCAGATTATGGTTTGATAATTATCTATAGGAAGAAAATGAGTAGACTGGAAAATGGATTTTTGAATGAGGCAGGTATTTATATAAAAACCGCCAAAGAGGTATTTAGTGACACTGCTCGTGCTGTGAAGAATCGCAAGTATGTTGAGCGTATGTTTGAACTGATCTCACGATCCGATTCTCAACTAAGGATGGAACATCCGGAATTTGCCAATGAATTGGATGTTATACGTGAAAGAGGCAGATTAACGGTTTTTAATGCAAAATTTGAAGATGATTATGTAAATAAGCCTGTCAGCATTCATTATGATCGGGAACTTGGCCTGAAATATGTAATTCACAATGGCAAGAGATTGTATTATCCGAGGAATATGCGTTCTACATCATTGAGTGAATTGTACAATTCAATTTGTATTGAACAGGATATTGCATCACCTCACAGATATCTTGATAAAAACGAAGATTTGAGTAATACCATTCTGTTCGATTGTGGATGCGCTGAGGCGAATTTTACACTCGATGTTATAGAACAGGTTAAAGCGGCATATTTATTCGAGGGAGATGATAAGTGGTCTGATCCGATTCACGCAACATTTTCCAAGTGGAATTCAAAAGTCAAATTGGTTCAGAGACTGATCGGTACTGGGAATAATATGCTTTCTTTGCGTTCCTTTATTGAAGAACAAATTGAATTAGGCAAACTGGATTACAATAATAAGATTTTTATCAAGATGGACATTGAAGGCAGTGAAGTGGATGTAATCGAAGATCTACTCCCGATACTTGGCAACTTTACGGATATTAAGCTTGCAGTTTGCGTTTACCACAGAGGTTCTGATGAAAAGCGAATAAGAGATATTCTTAAAGATGATTATCTGTGTGAGGAAAGAAAAGGTCACATGTTGTTCCTGTGGGAAGATCAATCAGAAATAGAATACCCCTTTTTCCGCCACGGTGTATTAAGGATAAACAACAGACGTTATGACTAATAGTGCCGCCGTTAAGAAGGAGAAAATTGATGTCTTTTTCTCCGTTTTAGTTAACATATTTACACTATTAGTTTCCGTTTTGCTGGGCTTTTTTATTCCTAGATTTCTGAGTGTCGAAACTTATTCGAATTATCGCACATATTGTTTGTATTCCAGCTATGTAGGCATATTTCATTTGGGGTTTATTAACGGTATATATCTGAAATACGGTTCTTTTGATTATAAAGATTTACCCAAAAGCCGTTTCAGAACATATACCTTATTGTTGGTAGTATCACAGGTTATAGTACAGATTGTTCTTATAGGAACCTTAATAATCGTTAAAGGTATAACGGGTTTAATTTCTCCATTCCTGTTTGTAGTTATCATTGTATTTTTTTCCAATATAAACATTTACTTTACGCTGATTAATCAGTTTACCAAACGTTTCCGTCTGGATATGCTTATCCAGTTATTTCAAAACGTTATTATGGCAATAGGGTTCTCGTTATTGCTGTTTAAAAAAGTAGACAATTATATCCCGTATTTGGTTATTGTAGTAATAAGCAATATATTCGCGTTGATAGTGTCGCTGATTTTTAATACGGAATTGTTTTTGGGAAAAATCAATGATTATAAAGGTATATTTAAAGAAACCATTGAACGCATTTCATGTGGGTTCCCCATAATGATTGGGGAGTTTATGGGGATATTTATAGTCACAATAGATGTTTTGATCGTTAATTTGTTTTTCTCCATAATCCATTTCTCTATTTATTCTTTTGCTTATTCAGTCATAACCTTTTTGTTTCAATTAACAGCGGTTATCGCAAAATTCATTTTTCCATATTTAAAGCGAATGCCGTTTGAAAAACAAAAAAAAATGTATGACCAAATAAAATTGTATATCCTTGTGTTTTCCAGTATGGTTGCAGGGCTTTCACTCCTGTTTGGCTTGATTATTCCCTGGTTAATTCCTAAATATGCTGACAGCGTAAATATAGTTAAGATACTTGGAATCTCTGTAATCATAAGAGGTGTTCAGGAACTTGTTTGCGGTAATTTCTTTAAGGCTTTGAATAATGTCAAAGCTTTTGCAAAAGTATATGTATTTGCGCTCGTTTTAGCTGTGACATCCGATATTATTGCTTTTCTTGTTTTTGGGACGACCACTGCAATTGCAATTGCAAGTGTAATTACTTTCTGTCTTTGGTATCTCGTATCAGATATTATCCTTCAAAGAAAGATGGAAATCAGTAATATGCTGAGCAATGGATTTATGCTGATCACTATAGCAGTATATTGCATATGTTCAATTGTACCTGCTTTAATAGGAATACTCGCTTATTTTGCATATATAACGATATTGACGGTATATATTTTAAAACGTCACCCGTTATTGAAGATTATCAGCAGCAATGATATTCATAGTTTGTGATTAACTTGTAGTGTCAGATGTTTTTCATAAACGACCTGCTGTCAGTCAGGCCCTTAAGAAAAGATCGGATGCATTTGAATCTCAGGCATAAAACGGTACATCCAAAATCATATAACATGGATTTAGAAAACACTTTTTTGAATTCAGGATAAGTCTTCTTCATATAACGCCCATTCCGTGCCTTATAGTACATTCTCGCGGGAGAATAGTTATAATCCGTAAAACTGATACCCAATACTTTTTTCTTTTCGGCATTTCCGAAATGATGTTTGAATTTCATATATGGCAGAAACAAATTATCATATCCATGATAATAAAGCTTTAATGAAATATCATAGTCGACATAGTCTATGAACAGATCGTTATTGACACCTCCGGATTCAATAAATGCATTAACATTCAAAAGACTTCCCGACGTTATGCAGGCATACACGGGATAAGCATCTTTATAGTTACTATTGCCGGATTGAATGGTAAGCGGACTCATCTTTGTAATATCCAAATCTGTTTCCTCAGGATTTACTAAATTACAGCAGATCTGACCTATATCATCCTTACAGTATTTGGAATACTCTTCTATCATGTTTGGAGGGAGAATGGAATCTTGATCCAAAGTAAGCAACCATTGACACTCGTCCTGTTTACAAAATGCCACAGCCTGATTCAAGGCGAATGCCATACCATAGTTTTTTTGATTAAATATGCAATTAACCTTTCCCGGGTACATGGATTTAATTGTTGAGATAAGAGTTTTTAATTCTTCGGTATTATTAGAACAATTATCAATTATCAATATTCTGTCCACTTGTGTGATTACAGAATGAAGTGAGGTCTCCAGGACAGATATATCCGGGTTGTATGAAACTATTGAAGCTATTGTCTTCATGATTGTTTAAAGCTCGCTGTTCTTATATTTTCTAACATCTGTACGATACGCTTTTATAGGTCCTATTATTTTGTACAGACCAAGCAAAAAAGGATACAGTATTCCCGATTGTTTAAGAAATGCGCCTTTCCAGGCTGAAAGGGAAAGATCATTAAGCATTTTCCCAGGGTGGAACAAATAATTGACACCGGTATCATATGATACAATGCTTGTGCTTTTGAAGTCTTCGTAATGAAGATCCCTAATTAGTTCTATGTGCTCTTTTTTAGGCTTATACATCATCTTCCTAAAAGCCTTTTCCGGCATTCTGGTATCGATTATGCAATTGGTTTTAAGATTTACCCACTGTGATATAAACTTTGATGCTCCGCTTTTAATCAGATTGGTTTGATCTGTGCTTTTTTCTCTGTCGAAGACGGCCTGCCCGTTTGAATATTGAATTACTTGAGGTTCATTCGTTCCAATTAACGTTTCCATAAAAGGTGGAAATATGCCGCATTCAAATTGCCTTAATCTGCCGACAAAATAGCAAGAACTGCTTCTTGCAGAACGCTTATGAAGACGAAAGGCAAGTTTGGTTCCCAAATACAATCCACCAACATCAGAAGTGGGGGTTATGACTTTTGCATATTTATCAAGTTCCGTCTGCGCTACACCTACCCACCCTGTGTCAACAATGGCAACATTTCCGTAAAAGCTATTATTTTCCAAATATTTCAACATCTCGTTGGTGTTTTGCCTTGCAAATTTAAGAGATTTTCTTGATACACATAAATATGATGCATCGTCTTCATATAGGCGACGATAGACTTCGTAAGAAAAGCGCATGTCTCTGGCAAGAAAAAACAATTTGTCAAATCCGAATTCTTCATTTTTCAAATGAACCCACTGACAAAAACCGAGTATGATCGGCCCAACGATCTCATAACCGATTCTTTCAACGGGATCTTGAATCTCGTTAATGCCATGGTTGATGAAAGATGCCAGCTCAGGGTTATGTCTGCTGTATTTAGCATATGAAAGCCGATTTGTGTGTCTAGCAATAAGAAGAGCAGCAATGCCGGCCTTCTGCGCGCCCTCGTAGTCGGATACGCGATTATCGCCAATATGTAATACCTCGTGGCTCTTGAGGCCTCTTTGTTCAAGAAAACGCTTAAATAAGAAGCCGCCTTTCTTGCTGCACTGTTCTTCGCAGGAAACCATTACCGGAAGATCATAGCCGGCTTCATTCAGCAACTCGGTAATAAACTCAGAAGAAAGATACATGTCTGAGATTGCATACAGTTTTTTTCCTTGGGATTTAAGTGCCTTATAGACTTTTAGCATTTCCGGGTTAGCGCGACATATTGTTTTTTCTTTTTCAAGTTCAGCTTCGCAGGACCTGTGAAAATACTTTTCGATTGTTTTTAGAGATGTTTCGCCATTTTGGGAATGCTTGCGAGCTATTATTTCAGCGACAATTCTGAAATATCTTCCGATTTTTCCGTAAGAAAGCGTAAAAACATCAGAAGGATCCATTACATCGCGAATAATAAGAGTATCAAAAACATCAAATGTAATGTACTCGTATTTTTGCGCTTCTTTTAAGATGTGTTCTGTATCTGTCATGTAAATTTCTGATTGGCTAAAACAATAGAAGTGCTATCCCATAATTCAGTTTCTAAGAGTTATTATATTTAATTTATTATATTTCATCAAAAACAATGCGTCAAAAGACAGGTCTGTTTACCCCATGCATTTACGTTTCCCGCAGAACACTAGTATAATCATATTCATGAAGATCAAGACCAAAAACTTATCCTATGAAGAAGTAATGGCACTCCCTTCCTGGGAGCATAAGAAGCCGAAGAAGCCTTCTAAGCTGCTTGCCGGCGTGGCTCACATGCTTTTAAAGGGAGAGCTCAAAAAAGTCGGTTTCACATGCGAGAAAGTCGACATGGAAAAAGCGGGTGACGGCCCGTGGATGATCCTCATGAATCACTGCAGTTTTACGGATCTCTCTATAGCTTT
>CACYDC010000208.1 GCA_902773025.1 uncultured Ruminococcus sp. | reverse complement strand
GTTTTCGTTCTCATGAATATCTTTCGCAACGTTGTCGTAATTGTCTGTTTTCCGATACGAGATAATCAATTGTTTCGTCAGCAGTATTATTCTGGCGTTACATATCTTCAAGTTCTGATTGCAACTTCTTCTCAATTTCGGACATACTTGAGTTCTCATGCACCATAGATATAGCATCATTATTAGGTGGCGTATGCATTTCAGTATTTCAGCAGAAGGTCATGCTGACATAGACGCAAAAAAGTCATTTCTCAACATTATACTACCAAAGCTTTCAGGTTCGCTTTCTCTGGAAGGCTCGAAATCCAGCAAAGCAACCGATACAATTAAAGTGGTTTCTACAAAATCAACTGTCTTAGCGCCAATAGCAAAGAAAGCGACAGAAGTAAAAAAGATAAATGATAATAGGATCGGAAATCTAATTAAGATAAAAAACGTACAGCTTACTGTACACAATGGAAATGATATGCTTGCAGCCAAGGTGCTGATGAGTGGTATCCTCGATCAAATTCCGATTGAGGGAATTGGGTCAAAAGATTTCTCTGGACTTGTGGATGCTTTTCTTAAAGGAGCTTCCTATATTTTGACAGGAAAGGTGCCAGAAAAAGTCAAGACTCAGGAAGCAGGGGATCAAATCATTTTGAAAATCCCAATGCAACTTGATAATGAGATGGAGTCTCAATACAGCATTGCTGATATCGAGATTGGTCCAGTTACCATTATTGGGATCTACCGTGGAAAGTACAATGCCGGTCAGATAAGAGCCAGAATGGATACTCTTTCGTCTTATAGGGATAAGGGGCCGAACTCTGAAATGGAAACGGCAGATAATTCCGGGGGAGCAAGCACGCAGGCATTTGATTCAGAGGCAAATATGCACTACATAGATGTAATAGCAATTGTTCAAGAATTGAATGTGTGAGGGTTAACAATGGAAGGATTGACGTTGTATACATATGACCGAAAAAACTGGAATGCTATCGCCGAGAGAATACAGCTCAAAAATATAAAAATCTTAACGGCACAGGAAATGAGCTATATCATGGCGATACAAGGTGCTCCGCAGAAGGAGGGAGAACAAAAGGCTCTTTTGCCCTTTCCGCAGGAATACTATGATTTTTCTTTGCTTATTTCTGGTGATAATGAAAGGGTTGACGCTTGGAGCGGGCACTTGATAACGGCGATCCAGTTGGCTTCAGTTGATCCTACAGCAGATAAAAAGTATATCGTTGATAAGAAATATGCTAATGATATATTGAATACATTGTTTTACTTCTTTAGTAGAAGTGAATCACTGGAGAAATTTTTATCATTAGATGATAGGACAATAACAAATATTGTTGAATGCAACAATGATAATATAGTTAGTTTGGAGCAATACCTTAATGTTAATCTATTTGGCAATCAGAAATTTAAAGTTAGGCTCATTCAAGAGTTAAAACGGTTTCGTATTTTCAATAAGCTCGGAGATCGTAAGGTTTTTTCTGCTTTTGTATGTGGACCGAGCGGAATTGGTAAAACGCTTACAGCGAAATTGCTGCACGATTTCCTTGCTCCAAATGAGAGGTATATAAAAATAAATCTTGGGAATTATAGCGATCATAATGCGCTCAGTAGTTTGATAGGAAGTCCTCGTGGGTACATCGGAAGCAGCAAAGGTGAGTTATCTAGTAAAATTGCAGATAGCAAATCCACTGTAATTCTGATAGATGAGTTTGAAAAAGCTAGTCAAGAGGTTCACAACTTTTTTCTTGAACTGCTTGCAGATGGTAAATTCACGGATTCCCAAGGGCGAGAGTATGACTTGGACAAATATATCATTATCTTTACATCAAACATTGATGAAAATGAATATAATAGGATAATACCTCCTGAATTGCGTTCTCGTTTTGATCTAGTATATAGGATGACTTTACTGAGTGATTTAGAAAAAATGGCCTATATAAGATACAAAACCGATTATTATGTAAAAAGAGTAAACGAACTAATGGGCACTGCATTAGAGATAGATGACATTATTGAACATATAGGCGTCAACCTTAAAAGGCTGAATAATATTCGATTCATAACAAGGGAGATTGAGCAATATATTGCTTCCATAGTAGAAGAACAATAGTATTTCCCCACCGTTGAGGGTGCCAGACCTCATTGGGTAAAGGAGGAATCAACATGGCAGAGAGTATCTTGCGCGAAAACCCATTCCGTGATGAAATCTACAATTATCTGCTTGCCCATCAATACGTAGAAGGGAAAAAAGCAGACTGCGATTATCAGCATGCCTTGGACACGGGAAAACTGTTTGAGTTTCTGGAAGCAACTCAAGCACAGGAACTCAAAAAGTTCAAGGAAACCTATGGAGCGGGGTATAAAGCCCGGTATGTGGATTTGCTGTGCAAAAAAATAGAAAACCGGGGATTGCTGACGGCCCTTAATGAATGGGTGGAGGATTATGCCAGCAATACAAAATTCAGCCTGGCGTATTTCAAAACGGGGTTGGATACTATGTCTGAAAGTATCCGCCTGTATGAAAAAAACATTTTTTCTGTACGGCGGGAGTTTACCTTTGAAGATAAACCCGACCCATACAGGGTGGATTTGGCGCTGTTTCTGAACGGTATTCCTCTGGTGATGATC
>CACYDC010000207.1 GCA_902773025.1 uncultured Ruminococcus sp. | reverse complement strand
CCTTCCGCTGCTTTTCTTTTCTTTCATTCTGCGCAGCTGTTCCATAATCGTATCATTATCTGCCTGAGCTGCTTTTTCAGGAGTAAGCTTCTGAGCCTCCTCCTGAAGTACACCTATATATTCATCCGCCGCAAGCACAGCATCCTTCTCCTTCTGATGTGAGCTGAGCATGCGCGCAATGCGGCTCATTTCATCCGTCGAAAACTCTCCGGAAATATCTGTCATTGTTATTTCGCTGCCTTTTTCCATTCTGTCGGACAGTACCTCAAATATTCTTCGGTTGAAGCCGGTCACGAATAATCCCGGATCAATTCTGCCCCTGAGCTTTACGGCCATATCCGGGTTAAGGATTATCAGCGAGATCAGTCCCTCTTCAGCATTTGCTGCCCTGAGGTTAAAATGCTTTTCAGTATTGAGTTTGTCATTGACGGCAGAAAAATCGGTATAGACCCGTCTTTGCTCTTCTTTTTTCCGTTGTCTGTAGCTGTTTCCGTTATTTTGTCCGACAAGACGCATAAACGCGCTTTTTTCAACATTCAGCTCAGCAGACAGCCTTGAGGCATATACATCCTGTTCCACGGGATTTTCTATTTCCGATATCAGCTTTGCAGACTGCGTCAGAAAATCCACCTTCTGTGAACTTATATTCAGATTATACCCTGAACGAAGCTTATTCAGTCTGTACTCAATATCATTTCCGGTTTTGTCAAGCAGCATACGAAACCTTATGCTGCCCTGATCTCCATGTGATCTTATAAATTCATCCGGATCCTTACCGTTTGGAACAGTAAGCACCTTTATTTTCAATCCTGTAGGGCGAAAAATACCTATCGCCCTCTGAGTAGCCTTCTGGCCTGCCTCATCTGCGTCATAGCATATCACTACCTCATCGCAGTATCGTTTTATCAGCAAAGCCTGATCGTTTGTCAATGCTGTTCCTAAAGCTGCCACTGTATTTTCAAAACCGGCCTGATGAAGCGCTATAACATCCATATAACCTTCTACGAGTATAAGCCTTCCGTTGGCATTATTTTTTGCAAACTGCATAGCAAACAAATTCCTGCTTTTATTAAAGACCGGTGTTTCTGATGTATTCAGATACTTCGGCTTAATATCCGACATTATCCTTCCGCCGAATCCTATCACATTCCCGCGAAGATCAATTATCGGAAACATTACACGGTCGGAAAAACGGTCGAACAAATGCCCTCTTTGGGATTTGTTGGCAAGATTTGCCGCTATAAGTTCGTTCTCTGTAAATCCCATGCCCTTAAGATAATTGCAAAGCTCAAAGCGTTCTGAAGGTGAATAGCCTAATCCGAAATGTCTTATTGTTTTTTCGGTAAGTCCCCTGTCCCTGAGATATTGCAGCGCATTACTGCCCCGAGGGCTGTAAAGCTGTTTATGGTAAAATCTTGCCGCTTCACGGTTAGCTTCACATATTCTGTTTTTCAGCCTGCCCATTCCGTCATCTCTGCCATTTTCCGGCACAGTAAGCCCGACACGACCTGCAAGCAGCTTTATTGCTTCCACATAATCAAGGTTTTCGATTTTTCGCACAAACGTTATAACATCTCCGCCGGCACCGCATCCGAAGCAATAGAAAAAACCGTTTTCCCTTGATACGCTGAACGACGGCGATTTTTCACTATGGAACGGGCATAATCCCATAAGACTTCTTCCGGATCTTTTCAGGCTGACATAGCTGCTTACAACATCAGCTATATCCGTCCTTGCCTTAAGCTCCTGTATAAATTCCTCCGGTATTGACAATTTCCCACTCCTCTATATTGTTACCTGTATCCCACCCATGAGCGCGGTACATAAAGATTTTTGAACTGTTCAACAGCAAAACGGTCTGTCATTCCTGCAAGATAATCACAGACTGCACGCTCAGTACCTTCTTCATTTGCTGTTTTTTTATTTTCCTCCGGCAGAAGCTCCGGATGCTTTATAAAGTGTCCGTACAATGCCGCTATAAGATCCGGCACCTTTTTTTCCTCTCTTTTAGCGTTATCGTTTGAATAAACACATGCAAACATGAATTTGTGAAGTCTGTCAAACACGCCCTGTATTTCCTCATCCATACAAAGGCGGTCCTCAAAGGTATTCTCTATAAGTGATATCACCAGCGTATTTATACGCTGTGAGGTCGTATATCCAAGCTTTTCATTCACCTCAGCCGGTATTGCTCTTTTTGAGATAACTCCTGCACGAATCGCGTCATCAATATCATGATTGATATATGCGATCCTGTCTGCTATCCGCACGATCTGTCCTTCAAGCGTATCGGCCAATTTTCCGGTCGTATGACAGACAATTCCGTTGCGTGTTTCATATGTAAGATTTAGTCCCTGTCCGTTTTTTTCAAGCTTATCCACGACCCTCAGACTTTGTTCATAGTGTCGGAATCCGCCGGCAACAATGCTGTCAAGCGCGCGTTCACCCGCATGACCGAAAGGGGTATGGCCGAGATCATGCGCAAGCGACACTGCCTCCGTCAGATCCTCATTCAATCTAAGTGCCCTTGCAATTGTACGTGCTATCTGCGCAACCTCAAGTGTATGTGTAAGTCTTGTACGGTAATGATCTCCTTCCGGTGACAAAAACACCTGAGTTTTATGCTTAAGTCTGCGAAAGGATTTACAGTGTATGACCCTATCCCTGTCACGCTGAAAATCAGTACGCACAGGGCATTTTTCCTCCGCCCGCTCACGTCCCTTTGTTTCTGCTGACAAGCAGGCAAAAGGCGACAGAATCATGCTCTCGGTTTCCTCACTCTTTTCACGAATATTCACTTCAGCACCTCCGTTTTGCCGTTCTGTAATATTATACGCAAAAAAACGGTCAGCACCTTCAATGAATACATTATTTTTTCAGATATTATTCTATTTCTTTCATCATATAGTATTTTTCTCCTATAACATGTGAAATTACACTTCCGCATGTTATATCGGCGAGCTGTTTACAAAATATTTCATATCGTTCAGGCGCAATATGGAAACTTATAGATACTCCTGTTCCGAACTCAGAATCATCTGTCACTCCGCCGTTTGACGGTATCAATCCCGATACCTTGCCATATTGGTTATAATCGCATGAAAGAGTACATATACAGCAGTTCTGCATAGTTACGATTTCTCCGGCCTCAAGCGCAATTTTGGCGCCCTTTGTATATGCCCTTACCAATCCGCCTGCTCCGAGAAGTATTCCTCCGAAATATCTTGTTACCACTACAGCAACATCAGTAACTCCTGATTTAAGCAAAACGTCCAATGTCGGCACACCGGCTGTTCCGTGGGGTTCGCCGTCATCACTGCACCGCTGTATTCCACCCTCACGTATCACATATGCATATACGTTATGCTTAGCATCCCAGTGCTGTTTTTTCTTTTCTTCGATAAATTCAAGCGCCTCTTTTTCGGAACTGACAGGACAAACATATCCGATAAATCTTGAACGCTGTTCTGTAAATTCATCCTGTGCCTGTTTTCTCACCGTTTTATATGAGTTTTCCATATATTGACCTCCGGGCAGAAAAAGGCGGCACATTTAGAATGTACCGCCATAACCGCATCGTAAATTATTTCGTAATGCCGTAACGCTTATTGAATCTGTCAGCGCGTCCGCCTGTATCAACAAGCTTCTGTCTGCCTGTAAAGAAAGGATGGCATTTTGAGCAAATTTCAACACGAATATCTTTCTTTGTTGAACCTGTTTCGATAACATTACCGCAAGCGCAGGTAATTGTTGTCTGATTGTAATTCGGATGAATATTATCCTTCATTTGAATTCACCTCTTTCATAATCTGCCTGAGTAACAAACGAATTATAACACATTTATATCTGAATTGCAAGGCTTTTTTTAAATATTTATGAGTCATATTTTATGTATATTTTTAAGATGTAATATTTAAGCTATTTTATGTGCAAAATCTTTATGGTTTAACGATCAGAAGCCTTGCCAAAAAAGGCAAGACTCCTGATACCATACTGATCACCAAGGATCATTATTCATTTTTGTACACCATGTGATACAAATCTTATTTCACGTTGACCGTAAACTGCTTTGAAACAACCGCGCCTGTTGAATCCTTAACCTTTATCATTACTTCATATTTTACCTTTGTGCCCGGTGTAAGAGTTGCAGTTGTTGCTGTGCCGAACTCTGTGCCCTTTACTTTCCAGTCATTATCGCCGCTCTTGCGAAAATAGAATGCATATGTATAGGGTCCTTTACCGCCGCTTGCTGCGCCTGTGAGTGTTACGGTTTTTCCATAAGTAATGCTTGTCGAGCTTACAGTGGATTTGTTCGTAAGCGGTTCTGATACCTTGATAGTAAAGTTCTTTTCTGCTGTTTTACCGGAAGCATCCTTTACAACGATCTTTACTTCATAATTT
>CACYDC010000206.1 GCA_902773025.1 uncultured Ruminococcus sp. | reverse complement strand
TCACTGCGTGATAAGCGTAATTAAGCTGCTCACGCGGTTCTTAGTTAACAACGTAATTACGTTACATTCACGTTACAACAAGAAACAATAATTCTGATATAATGACAATGAGTTTATTATGCTATACTTCAGCACTGCGGAAACAACACGTCAACGCTGAACTTGCAACGGACATTACACCGGCATGTGAAAACTTTTTAAGGGCAGGATACCGTTAAAAGTATCCTGCCCCTTCTGTTTTTTTCTGAATATTTTTTATTTGTCAGACAAAATATGCGTTTTCTCTAATTTCATGCTTTTAAAGTTGGTTTTTTTCAATAAGTATTAATGTATCATATTTATTTATAATGTGCTATAATCTATACGAATAAAAATACCATTTTGCAGATAAAATCCGATCATTATACCAAAAAGGAAGTGTCTTATGAAATATAGATTTATTTCTGACAATCATACCCACAGCGAATGTTCTTTTGACGGAAACAACAGCGTTATTATGATGTGCGAACAGGCTTCAGGTATAGGCCTTTATTCCATCACCATTACAGATCACTGCGAATGTAACGAATACTTTAAAAATAACGTGCGAAACGATATCGCAAAGTCAGTTACTGATATTTCCAAGGCCCGCGCAATGTATCACGACAGGCTGAGAGTATACACCGGAATAGAACTCGGTCAGCCGACTCAGGATATCAATGCTGCTCAAGATGTGCTTTCTCTCGGAAGCTTCGATTTTATTCTCGGCTCTCTGCATAATCTGAAAGATAAACAGGATTTTTACTTTCTTGACTACGATAAAGAACCGGTACATCAGCTTCTTGATGATTATCTTGATCAGCTTCTTGAACTTGCTAAACAGAACCTTTTTGACTCGCTTGCTCACATTGACTATCCTCTAAGGTATATCGCCGGCAACTCGGGCATTAAAGTTAAACAAGAGGATTATATTGATAAAATCGATGAAATACTCAGAATGCTTGTTTCAAATGATAAAGCTATTGAAATAAATACATCAGGTCTGCGTCAGGTGATCGGCAGAACACTGCCCGATATGTTTGTTATCGAACGTTACCGTGAATTGGGCGGTAAATATGTGACTATTGGCTCGGATGCTCACCGTTGGGCTGATATCGGTTCGGGTATCGAATACGGTCTTGGGCTTCTGTTACACTGCGGATTTACACACTTTGCCGTTTATGAAAACCATGAACCAAGATTGCTCCCGATATTGTGATAAACAGGCTTTTACAAAATATCATAAAAAACTGTTGTACTTGAAATGTTTTTATATTATAATAATAAATGTTAAATTTATTGTTATGGGGGATAAAAAATGATAAAAGATATTTCTGATCAGATAAAATACATTGGCGCCGATGATCCGCAACTCGACCTCTTTGAAAGCCAGTATGCCTTACCGGATGGTATGTGTTATAATTCATACGTTATTATTGATGAAAAAATCGCCGTAATGGACACCATCGATCAAAGAAAAACAGACGAATGGTTTGATAATCTCGAGCAGGCGCTCGCAGGCAGAAGTCCTGATTATCTTGTTATAAGCCATCTCGAACCGGATCATGCATACAATATCGCAAAGGTTGCCGAAAAATATCCGGAAATAAAGCTTATCGGCAATGCAAAAACCTTTTCAATGCTGCCGCAGTTTTTTACAGCTGATTTTTCAGACAGATCTGTAACTGTGAAAGAGGGAGATACTGTCGACCTCGGTGAGCATAAGCTGACTTTCTTTATGGCGCCTATGGTTCACTGGCCTGAGGTAATGGTAACTTATGAACAGAATGAAAAGATCCTTTTCACCGCCGATGCTTTCGGCAAATTCGGTGTAATGGATGCTGAGCCTGACGACTGGGCTTGCGAAGCAAGAAGATATTACTTCAATATATGCGGAAAATACGGCGCTCAGGTTCAGGCATTGCTCAAAAAAACGGCTAAGCTTGATATTCAGACGATTTGTCCGCTGCACGGCCCGATTCTTACGGAAAACCTCAGCTACTATATTGGCTTATATGACACCTGGAGCAAATACGAGGCAGAAACTGACGGTATTTTCATTGTGTATGCTACTGTACACGGTAATACACGTATCGCAGCTGAAAAGCTTTATGATATTTTAAAATCAAAAACCGACAAGAAGATCTCCATTTCCGATCTTACAAGAAGCGATTTCCATGAAAACATCGAGGATGCTTTCAAATACAGTAAAATGATCATGCTCGCACCGTCCTACGACGGCGGTATTTTCCCGGTCGCAAATGAATTCCTTCATCATCTGAAGATCAAGGGCTATAAAAACCGTAAGGTCGCAATTGTTGAAAACGGTTCCTGGGCGCCTTCTGCCGGAAGAGTAATGCGCGAATACTTCGAGGGCATGAAGGATGTCGAAATATGTGATGTCAGCGTTACCATAAAATCAACACTAAAGCCGGATTCTCTCGGAAAGCTTGAAAAATTAGCCGATGCAATGGTAAAATAAAACATATATCAAAAACAGCAGTCTGCATTCGATTTGCAGGCCGCTGTTTTTTCAATAATCATTATTTATAGCTAAGTCTTATTCTGATAGTTTTTCTGTTTTCATGCTTGAGTATCCTCATTCCCTCACGATCAAGTCTGTGATCGCTGTCGAGAAATTCATTTGCAAGATCTATATAATGATAAATTCTGTGATTTGGCGCATGTAACAGCGTATCAATACACTCCTCATACTCCATTTCATCGCCAACATTCAAGTGAAGATAATGACAATCATTATTTACACAATTCAATATAAATGCTACCATCTGCTGATCTGTTTCATTATCAAATCTTTCGATCGTAAATCCGTCAACATTATAATAATTATAATTCATTGACTCACATTCCGGCAAAAAGAAATTGGGACTGGATTCATCAGATTCACTGTCGCCCGTTCCGATCATTGCTCCGATATCGTGATTTTCCTTGATAATCTCCGTCGGCAAATTAAAGTATTCATAGCTTACATAGCTGTCGCCGTCATTCCATGTCGCATCAAGGTGATACCAATCATCTCCGAGCTGAACAAGGTTCCACATATGGCGAACTCCCTCAGCGTTACCCCTGATAATATAGCTTCTTACTCCCGAGGCGCTCAAAAGCAGCTGCATAGCCTTAGAATAACCCTCGCATACTGCCGAACCGCTTATAATCGCGCCGTAGCTTGTAAAGTATTCCCAGCCGTCATCCATTGTCTTGACGTTATCCGCATAGGTGCATCCCCTGAGAAGCATGTCATGAAGTATTCTTTCCTTTTGGTAATCCGATTCAGCCTCTGCCGTTTCTTCAACAAATTCATTGACCTTTGCATTAAGAATATTTGAGTATTCCCGGCACTTTTCAGCCGATACAACGCTGTAACATTCAACAACCGTATCTCCGCTGTCATAAGCATAACCGAATATATTGCTGACCCAAAAAATCTGCGGATGATCCGCAATAAATGCATTAAGCGCTTTTCTGACCGATGATTCAGACAATTCCGACCCGGAAAGAATGATCCTTTCTGTTTTATAATATCCGTTATCATCCTTTTCGTCCGTAATATAATACAGGTTTCTCTGAAGCTTCCTGTAAATAAATTGTTCGCCCGGATCAGAAAGAGTATTATATCCGTACTCACAATCCGTCATATAATGGACAGGGACCGAATCGTCACCACTGTCGATTTTTTTATATACAGAACTGTTTTCAGACTTAGGATCAATGCTTACCGCTGTAAGAAGCTGATCGTCCTTTTTATTTACGCTGTCTGCAATAAACAGCACACATGAAACAATAAGGCTGAGAGTAAAACCGAAAAACATTGTATATAGTATCCGGGTTAATATTTTCCTCACGCGATCACCTTCTGCCGACATACTGTTTATTCACTGCTGCTCTGAAAAATTATTGTTTTTTGGACTTGTTCTGATTACCGGAATTCTTCTGTGTATAAGCTTTAAGCCCTGAGCGTATCTTCTTAAGATCTGCAAGATTCTGAGAAAGCTCATCATCAGCTTTCTTCATTAATCCGTCAACATAGCTGTTTGCTGCGCTCTTGATTTTATCTGCCTGCTGATTGGCATTAAAAATGATCTCGTTTGCCTTTTGCTGCGCCTGTTTTACGATCTCACTCTGCTGAACCATAGTTCTTGCTCTTTCCTCTGCTGCCTGAACTATTCTTTCTGCCTCATTTCTTGAATTATTAAGTATATTTGTTCTGTCTGCCGCAATACTTTTGGCCTGTTTAACCTCGATCGGAAGATTGGTTCTCATTTCCTCGATTATTTCCTTAAGGCGTTCCGTATTGACTACTGTCTTGCCTCCGCTGAGCGGCACAACAAAAGCCTCATCAACCAATGTCTGAAGATCGTCTATAAGCATTTCCATTTTCATTTTAATTTACTCCTTTGATTTATTCTGATAAGTATCTCATCTCTGACACATTCCGGCACAAAAGGCGATATATCTCCTCCGAGAAGCCCCACCTGTTTTACTATGCTTGAACTAAGATACATATTTTCTGCGCTTGTTGTCAGAAACATTGTTTCGATACGGTGATTCAGCTTACTGTTAGTCAGCGCCATCTGAAACTCATATTCAAAGTCCGAAACAGCCCTCAGTCCTTTGACTATCACGCTTGCATCATGCTTTGCGGCAAAATCCACAAGCAGTCCGTCAAATCCTGCTATTTCAACATTAGGTATATCCGCAGTAACCTTTCTAAGCAGATCTGTTCGTTCCTCCAATGTGAACCATGGTTTTTTTTCCATGTTAACCAATACAGCAACTATGACCTTATCGAATATTTTTGCTGCTCGTTTTATTATGTCGATATGACCATATGTAACCGGGTCAAAGCTTCCCGGACAAACAGCCGTTGCCATCAGAATCACTTCCTTTACTATGCTTCCTCATCCTGCTTTGTATATACGCTTATCATTATTTTTCCGTATTTGTAGCATTTTTTCAATCTGAAATAACCGGTTTCCTCCGGCAGTGTTTCCTCCTTCGGATGCTCGCAGATAATAAAACCTCCGGGCTTCACAACTCTTTCTGAAAGCCCGAGTGCCTGCTGAAGCAGCCCTGTCTGATACGGAGGATCAAGAAACACAATATCAAATTTTTCATTTGTTGATCTCAGGAATGACAATGTATCAGTCTGACACGTGACAGCATTCTCTTCAAAACCGCACACAGCAATATTTTTTCGGATAATATCCATTGATCTTTTGCTGTTATCTGCAAAATATGCTTTTTTTGCGCCCCTGCTGATTGCTTCTATACCCATCTGCCCGGATCCGGCAAAAGCATCAAGAAACACTCTGTCCTCAATAAAAAACTGTATTATACTGAACACTGCTTCCTTAACGACATCAGTGGTAGGGCGCACCGCATCACCCGAAGGTGTTTCAAGCCGTCTTCCCCTTGCAGAGCCTGTTATTACTCTCATTTATCATTTTCCCTTTTCTTTCTGATAAAGCCGCATTAATTAACGCAAGGCTTTTAAAAACACTATAATAATTATCGGAAAAACTGCCCAAAAAGTCAATAGGTTTTTTGCATATCTTTAAAATTTATTCTTTCCCTTTATTATCTATATTTACCGCTTTGTCGTCATTTTTCTCATTATGAAAATAATCATATACTGCCTGCGCTGCCGGTTCAGTCATTCCTTTGACCTGAATCAATTCCTCAACCTCAGCCTGTCTGATCCTATCAATTGTTTTGAAGGTCGAAAGCAGAGCCTTTGCCCTTGCCGGGCCTATTCCGTCTATTTCCGTCAGGCTTGTAGAAAAGCTTCTTTTACCATGTTTCTGACGGTGATAACCGATTGCAAATCGGTGTACCTCATCCTGTATTTCCGACACAAGTGTAAATGCGCTGCGTTTTGAATTTATCGCAATTTCGTGGCCCTCATCGGTAATAGCCCTTGTCCTGTGACGGCTGTCCTTTACCATACCAAAAAGCGGAATATTAAGTCCAAATTGTTCCAATACCTTACGTACTGCTGATACCTGCCCCTTGCCGCCGTCAAGGAGTATAAGATCAGGCAGTTGACCGAATCCGATACCGCTGTCGGGATTTTTATAATATTCCTTGAAGCGTCTTGTCAGCACCTCTGTCATTGAGCCGTAATCATCCTGTCCGGCAAAGCTTTTTATTTCAAATTTACGGTAGGATTTTTTAAACGGACGCCCGTTCCTGAACACGACCATACCGGCAACATTATCGCTTCCGGCATGATGAGATATATCATATGACTCAATAAATTCAGGCTTTTCAGTCAATCCGAGAAGCTTTGCAAGCTCATCAAGCGCTGTCAGCTCATGTCCGAAATGTCCGTGACTCTGGGCAAGTCTTTCAGCGGCATTTTCCCGGCTCATTTCAATTATACGCATATTTTCACCCTTTTGAGGATGAACTATCTTTACGCTTTTCCCTCTTTTTTCACAAAGCCACTCACACAGCAATTCTTCATCCTCAATCTCTCCGTCAACGGAGATAACCGGCGGAATACTATCCCTCATTGTATAGTATTGCTGTAAGAATTCACTTCTCATTGCCGGAAGATCAGGATTTTCACCTGCATCCTTTATTATAAAATCCTCTTTATCATAAAGTCTGCCATTCTTAAAGCGCATTACTGCGAAGCAAGCTTCTGACGATTCGGTTATAACTGCAACTGCATCCTGTTCCTGAACAATATTTGCAACTACGTTTTGTTTTTCTGTGATTTTTTTAATTGCCGATATCCTGTCACGAAACCGGGCTGCAAGCTCAAATTCAAAGTTTTCCGCCGCAGCGTTCATTTTTTCAGTCAGCAAACGAACACTATCTGCATCGCCTGATTTCAGAAAGCTTACTGCTGAATCAACGCTTTCGTTATATTCCTCCAATGACAGCTTACCCTTACACGGCGCAGAACATTGTTTTATATAATAATTCAGACATGGTCTGCCCTTTCCTATATCTCTGGGAAATTCTTTTGAGCATGACGGCAGGCCGAATATTTTCAGCGCTTCATCAACAGCATTTTTAGCATACCATGCGCTCATATATGGTCCGAGATATTGTGCCCCGTCGTCCTTCTGCTGCATTTCAAAGCTTATTCTTCTCCACGGCCCCGGAGATATCCGGATATAGCAATATCCCTTATCGTCCTTTAGCAGGATATTATATTTAGGCTTATTCTGTTTGATAAGGCTGCATTCCAGCACAAGGGCCTCAAATTCGCTTTTACATATAATATAATCGAAATGATCGACATTCTCTACCATACGTCTGACCTTTTCGGGGTGGTTCTTATCAGAGCCGAAATATTGACTCACCCTGTTTTTCAGAGCCTTAGCTTTACCAATATAAATTATCTCATTCCGGGAATTTTTCATTATATATACACCGGGCTGCAAAGGCAGCCGCATTGCCTTTTCCCTCAATTGCACTATATCCATATCATACCTCCGCCCAGCGCGGTGCCCGCGCGGTCAATTCGCGCCGGCGTGCCGCCGGAATAAAAGAAAAAAGGTGTATTACTCGTCATAATACACCCTCTCTTTAAATTACCGAATAGATTATTCTGAAAAGCCGGACTGTACAAGCTTGATAAGGCTGTCTACAGCAGCTTCCTCATCAGCACCGTCTGCCATAACTTTTATAGTAGTTCCGCCAACGATTCCCAGTGAAAGAACACCAAGAAGACTCTTTGCATTAACTCTTCTTTCTTCTTTCTCTACCCATATAGAAGACTTGAACTCGTTAGCCTTCTGAATGAAGAAAGTCGCAGGGCGAGCATGCAGGCCTACCTGATTCTGAACCATAACTTCCTTTACATACATAACAAAATCCTCCTTTAAAAATCTACCCCAAAACATATACTTTCAGGCAGCTGGATATATTAAATCCTATGCCGATTCCTATAAAGTAATTATAGCACAATTTTAACTTTGGTCAACCATTTTTCAAAAGTTTTGAAGTTTGAACGATATTGAATCAGACGAAACATACGTTTTTTGTGCAAACTGACAATAAAGTTAATATATTTTATATCTTTATAACGAGCGCAGCGTATTTAAGCGGCACTTTTGATATAAATATACATTGTTTTTGTATATTTATACGTTTTTTAACAGTATTTTTACTCACTTCAATCTAATATACCATAAATTTCGTTAGATATTTCAAATTACAGCTTTTTTATCTGTTGAAATTTATTAAATTCGCCTATAGACAAATTTATAATCCTGATTTATATTCATTTTTCTTCATTTTTTGAGTTTTAATTATTCATTTTTACGATATTTTTTTGACACAAAGCGATTTTCTTTTAGTATATTCTACTAATAAGGTTTAAAATTATCCATCATTTTTAACCTTTTCTTTTTTTCTAAAAAAAAATCCCAGGTATCTTAATAGACACCATTTTTGCACAATAATACCTTTATTGCCATTTTTATCGCATCATTGTTTCAATCTTTATTTTCGTTTAACGAATTTAAAAATGCCTTATCCCTGTCGCTCAATTCTGCATTTTCCAACATATCCGGACGGTGTTTTGCAGTTTCCTCAAGCGATTTTTCTCTGCGCCATTTTTCGATATTCGCATGATGTCCGCTCATAAGCACCTCCGGCACAGTTCTTCCTCTCCATTCAGCCGGCTTTGTATACTGAGGATATTCAAGCAGTCCATTGTAATGACTTTCATCAGAAAAGCAAAGATCATCCGATAACACACCGGGCATCAGACGGCCGAGCGAATCCGCCAATACCAATGCCGGTAATTCCCCTCCTGTAAGAACATAATCACCTATGGATATTTCTTCGTCAATATATTCATCAATGAGTCTTTGATCTACACCCTCATAATGTCCGCATAGTATCGTTATATTTTCGTATTGTGTCAATTCCTTAAGACGGCTCTGAGTAAGCGTCCTGCCTTTGGGCGACATATATATAAAGTGCGGTTTTGAGTCTGTCCGGCGGCATATTTCCTCATAGCACAGGGCTATTGGTTCTGCTTTCATGAGCATCCCCATTCCTCCGCCGTAGGTCGTATCATCAACTCGCTTATGCTTATCAAAGGCATAATCTCTGAGCTGGTGGCATACGATCTCGATTGCGCCTTTTTTTCTTGCTCTTCCGATTATACTCTCGCTCATCACTGCTTCGCACATTTCCGGAAACAGCGTTATTATATCAATCCTCATTGTCAAACAACCCACCCAGTATCTTTGTATTTATCTTTATTATACCGCTGTCCACATCTATTTCGTCTACAACCTCGGGTATTTTGGGAATAAGATGATCCTTTCCTTCCTTTGTGATCTGATATACATCATTAGCGCCCGTACTTATCACATCTGTTACTGTTCCGTATTCCTCTCCGCTGTCGAGGTCAACCGCTTTCAGCCCTATTATATCCTGTATGAAATTTACTCCCTCAGGCAAACGTACATCATTTCTGTTGATATATACTACTTTTCCCCTCATCAGATCAGCCTGTTCCACTGTGGAAACTCCGTCAAATAAAACAATTGTTATATTTTTATGCGCCCTTGCGCTTCTGACCTTATATTCATTGCCAGTCTTATCATATAATCTTTTGAAGCATGCAAGAAATTCCGGTCCATCACACCAAGGGTCGATTCTTACCTCTCCCTTCAGACCGTGTGTACCTACAATTTTTCCTGCTTCAAGATATTCCTTTTTCATTCTGCTCCCCCGTGTACATAATGTTTTTTATCAATTATTTACTATATAACCTATATCAGCGTTCGTTTGCCCGGCGTGCCGCTGGTGTCGTGTTCGCGATTACGTATATACTCTTTCTGCGTTATTGTTTTTATGAAAAAAGGAGAACCGTTATGCGGTTCCCCATTTTTTACCGTTCAGGTAACTGATCATTCTATCTCTACCTGTACCTTTTCTTCGTTTCTGGCTGCGGCAGCTCTCATTACTGTACGTATCGCTTTTGCGATCCTGCCCTGTCTGCCAATTACTCTGCCCATATCATCCTCTGATACATGAAGATGATAAACAATTACGCCTTCTTCATTTTTATCGTCCGCCGTAACGGTAATCTCTTCGGGCTTTTCAACAAGTCCTGAAACAATCGAAATAAGCAGTTCTCTCATGGTTTCCTCCGCAGGATATAATATTACTCAATAATGCCGTTTTTCTTAAGAAGAGCCTTGACTGTATCAGTCGGCTGCGCACCGTTTGCGATCCACTTCTTTGCCTTTTCAGCATCGATCTTGAATTCTGACGGTTCTACCAACGGATTATATGTGCCCAGTTCTTCAATAAAACGTCCATCACGCGGATATCTTGAATCTGCCACCACTACACGATAAAAAGGTGTTTTCTTTGCGCCCATACGGCGAAGTCTGATCTTTACTGCCATTTTTCTTTACCTCCAAATTTTTT
>CACYDC010000205.1 GCA_902773025.1 uncultured Ruminococcus sp. | reverse complement strand
TCGACGTGTTGCTTTGGACGACTATTCAATTAATAATTCTCTTGAAGCATTACTTAAATATATCGCTGTATTTTATGCAAATAACAATAATTATATCCGAGGAAAGGCTGTTTTTAAACCGCCCATTTTTGAAGAACATATTGAAAGTCTTATTAGATTGCTGAATCCCAATGGTGCGTATAACATTGATGAAAGATCACATACAGTTGAAGTAATCTCTAATCAAGATGTAGTACTAGATAAGGCCGTAGAATGCATCATTCTTCCTGAGGATTTATTACGATACGAGGTAGTACAGTCCTTCTTCAGCGAGCACAAAATACCACATCGGGAATATATAGTTAGGACTCTAACTAGTCCATCAAGATATAATGAAGTGATCTTTAGTATGGCAATGGATTATCTAGAAGAAAGGAATATAGATGGGTAATAATGACACTTACACACTTATTGGGAGTATCAATCTTTTTGATCTAATTCCAAATTTTGTCTATCCTGTTTTTAAAAAGAACGGTCGTTGGTATTTTCAAGATGGGAGCCGTGATCAAATAAAGGAATTTGTTTTGATAAAGGAAAGTGTCTATTCGCGGCTTATTCCGTTAAATGGTGGTCAATTTGTGTATTCACTAAAGGCAGGGGCCAAAGCTCTATATGGCTTTCAAAGCGAGCCAGGCTTGGTAATATATGGAGATTCGTCTTATTTTAGAGAGTTTTTTTCAACGTTCAACACTAACGATGTCTTACTTCAAAAAAAGATTGACTCTTTTCTTGCAGATATTTCACATCTCGAGGATGGCAACAATATCGTTACACCGGTTCCACCCATACCATTTGTCCCCGATATAAAGGGACTTTACCACAACAAGCAGTCGTGTGCTCATGTTTTTCTCAAGCAAGGCGGAACAGGGGAAATTACTATTAATGGGCGAACCATCGAACAGCACTTTAAGAAAGAGTATCCTAGATCTATCATCTCTCAACTAATCGAAAATAATACATCACTTTCGAATATCGATTTCTATGTAACTGTAAGGGGGGGCAACGCGATCAGCCAGGCAAATGTAATCCGCCAAGGAATACTCAAAGAAGTAGAAAAAGAAACTCGGACTAGTTTTCCAACGGGATACAGCTCTAGGTACAAAGCACTGGCAAGAAAAAAAGCAATACGAATAAAGAAGAAGTAAAAAGAACTTTGAGCGGATCCAATGAAAATGCTCTGTCATTCACAGTTGAGTGACAGAGCATCTTTGTTCAAATATATGCAAAAGACTGAGGGGCATAAGAAAGGCCGATATCAGAAAGAGCCAATGGTTCTTCGTAAGTTGTTACTTCACCAAGTTGATACGCGACTGCTACTGCTTTGTTTTTATAATAATCCGTATAAGCTTTCTTCGTGATCCCACCGTCCGAATGGGTTTGACGCCAGACTTCTTCAACTGCGTCCTCAATGACGGCAACGATAGAGACCTCACCAATTACCTGCTTCACCGGTGCGGTTGCATAGATAACGATAGTATCCACATCGGTGCGGCAGTGAAACTTCCTAAATTCATATTTTTTCTTGCCCGATACAATTTTGTTCGCATATTCTGGTTTAATTGATAATAACATCCTCGACATTGACTGCTGCCTCCCTCAGTATCTGCTCGAACTGCGCTCTCGAAAGCACATAGCTTGTCGGATATCCTCCATTCGGCCAGCATCCATTTTTATTAAGCCAGTCCATATTGATGTTGTGACCTTCTCCAAAGAAGCCAAAGTATAACATCTCAATAACATTCATATTCGCATCATGATCGTATCTGGCTCGGAGTTGGTCTTCATCATATACTGATTTATTACCGATTCTCCTTATCAGATCAGCAAAACTGATATTAGTTTGACCTGCGCTCTTTGCGCAAATGATATCTGTCACAATGCAGTAAGATGTCAGGCACGATTTGTACTTTCTCACGCCAGTGCCAGTGTGTCTCCGATAGATAAACACAGGCTGCCCAATCTCATACGGTATGGACGATGCTTTGCCAACATATATCTTTCTGAGCCCATTCTCCACACTCAGTCCGACACTCTCTTGTAGAGTGTTCTTCAATTCTGAATATGGGAACATGTTGTCGTGGAAGATATCATCAATGATAATGTATCCCGCTCTATCTACAGAAGGATTTATA
>CACYDC010000204.1 GCA_902773025.1 uncultured Ruminococcus sp. | reverse complement strand
CGCCTTAACTTCTTTCCAGTACTCCGGCACATAGTAAGTTGTTGACTGGCTTTTATTGGAGACAACAGGCTTACCTGTTGAATGATCGAGGCGGTATTGATGCCAATCCCCGGGATTTAGGGGAATTTCTTCATATTGCAATTTGGATGTTGCAGAGCCACTTGCTTTATCTCTGTAATACTCTATTTGAATATTATTTGCGGGATAAGATGTGTCGTCGTTTATAGTGTCGATATGGCAATTGACTTTAAACAACATAGTTGGATATTGATTTCGCAATTCTTCAAAATTGATTTCTTTTAAGAGAGGTGCTGAATCGTTCTGCACTAAAGAGTCGTTGGTTTCGTTCCAGACACCTAGGTATTGGCCGTTTTGTACATCATAAACAAACACCCATAAACATTCAGAAGGTGCGATCATTTTTCGAATATTTTCTTGTATATGTCCAATTCGAGTAATATTCGAATTGCCGGACTTGCCGGTATATCCTGTGGCAGGTATTAATCGTTCGTCTGACCAAAGCCCATCATCGAATTCGGTGCGATAAAGGGAGGCGTTGCGGAATGCATCAAAAAAGGCGCGTGGATTTTCAAAAGAACGTATCCTTGCCAATTCTGTTCCGTTCAAAAGAATAGTCGATGCACATAGGTACAGCGAAAAACAACACCATATTAAATAAGGTAATAAACCGATTAGTGCATATTTATAACTCTTTATGTTCCTTTTAATGAGGACAAAACTAAGTGTTATAGTAAGTAACATCCAAACGGCACCAATGACATAGAAGTGCAAAGTGTAAAAAAGAATAAGCCAACAGAGAGTCATAAACAGCAAGCAGCCGTAAAGAATCATACTTATGTGATTTTTTCTGAAAGTCCAACTCGCAGAACCTATAAGTATAAACAGAATATTCCAGACTATAATAAGAATCCAGATTGGAGGGGAGAGTGGCGGGGATTGCACATCATTAAAATAAGTTAATGATCTCCAAAGCAGTACGCTCGATAGCAATCCGATTAATAACGGAATGCTTACGTAAGTAACGAAATTAAGCTTTTTCATATTCAGAACCTCTTTTTGGTATAGCCTCGAAAAAGGCAAAGTGATGCAATTTTTTATAATACTGAAATTGAGTATAACTTCAAAATGTATGAGCCGTATACAAGCTTTTTGGAATATTATAACCGTATACGAGGAATGAAACAAATTATTTATGAAAAAAAGCTGGTTTAGAGTTCTTGTATGAGGACATAGATTTTAAATATGCAGTGAGTGCCTCATGGCTGTATTTGCTGACAGTATATAGGTTGTATGGTACAATAAATGGAAGTTGGGCAAAGGATATGTGTATGATTAATACTTTTCAGAAAGGATTCGCGCGAAAGCGAGATAGGGCTTAGAGACTATGAATCAGTATATTTATAATCCGGAAATTGAAGATCAGAGGAAACCTTTATTTAACGTTTTGTTGGATCTTTTGGATACGTTTAAAGATTTTTGCGATAGACATGATCTGACTTACTTTGCCGTCGGAGGTACATTACTTGGCGCAGTAAGACACAGCGGTTTCATTCCATGGGACGATGATATCGACCTTGGTATGATGAGGAAAGACTATGACAGATTGCTTGAATTGATTGAAACAGAAACATTACCAAATCCATATCGATTTCTTACGCCTCTTACAGACCCAGGATATGCGAGAGGTCAAATTCGATTGACGAATGTCAATACAACAGCAATTTCGGCAAAGACTGCTCGCTATAATTTTAACAAGGGTATTTTTATTGACATTTTTCCGGTTGATTCGGTACCGGATGATGAAAAGAAACTGTTTGTGCTGAAAAAGAAACTGATTGCATACTCATATTTAAATGCAATCTGTAGCAGATATAGCTGCAAAGTTGGCACGATTGGACTTTCGCGATTTAAGTGCGGTTTATATAGATTGTGTTTGCCTTTATTAAAAAGCGGAGTACTTTCAACGGAAAAGGTATTTAGAGCATTGAATAAGACAGCTTCTCGATATCAGAATGAACCTACTAAAAGGGTTGGTCAAGTGACGTTTCTTGCAGAAGATCGATTTATATTTGACCGGGAGATCTTTAGTAAGATAGAGACTCATAGATTCGAAAGTACAGAAATAAGTATTCCGTCAGGCTATGATGCATTCCTTACACATCAGTACGGCGATTATATGAAGCCTTCCAAACAAGCGAGTTACCACGGTGATACTATTTTTGATGTAAATACGCCATATCCTGAGTATATTAGAAAACACAAACTTTTAAAAAGGGTATGACTGCGTTTTGCGCCGCCGAGCGGACACCGGTGCGTTTGCCAGCGGACACTCGGCGGCGGCAACGGACAGCGCTTTAGTCAGTCACTT
>CACYDC010000203.1 GCA_902773025.1 uncultured Ruminococcus sp. | reverse complement strand
TAATCAGTCATACAACAGCAAGAAACAATATTCTCATCTCGTGACTGAAAGTTTATCATGCGAACTTTAAGAATCGCGGGAGTAACAAAGATAAGAGTACTTGCAGCGAGCGTAGTGAGCGGATTCGCGAATTGACCGCGGCGGCACGCCGCCCGTTCGCTGCGCTCACTACAATAACACGTTATTAAGTTACTCCCGCGGTGCTAAAATATCTCGTATTAACGTTTCAGTCACGCTTCAACAAGCAACATAACTTTTAATTGTTGAATAGTTGAATATCTGTATATTGCTTAATTAACAAGTGCAGAGGTTATAATTTGCAGTTTTTTTGGAGATCAATATAAAACACAGGGTAAAACAGCATAAAAATTTTAAATTTTTATTGACATATGCCCTTATAATAGTTTATAATTTTACGGTGCAAGGTTATATCTTGAACATATCAGGATACATATGTGTCAACATTGAGAGGAGGAATTTTCATGCTGAGAACATATCAGCCTAAGAAGCTTCACAGAAAAAAGGAGCATGGCTTCAGAAAGAGAATGTCTACCGCTAACGGCCGTAAGGTGCTTGCCCGCCGTAGAGCTAAGGGAAGAAAGAAGCTTACTTATTGATTTTTTCCCTGTGCAGACGCTTTGTACGGGTAAATTGAAGGAATGATTATTTTGGGTGATATCATCACTTTGAAAAGAAATAACGATTTTCGCAGACTTTACTCGAGAGGCCGTTCCTACGCTTCTTCTGTTGTTGTAATTTACGTTATGAAAAACAGAAGTAATGATGTCAGAGTCGGTATTACTACAAGCAAGAAAATCGGCAAAGCCGTTTTGCGCAACAGATCCCGCAGAATTATCAGAGAAGCATTCAGATGTATTGCGGATAATATTTGTCCGGGGTATGATCTGGTATTTGTTGCCAGAGGTAAGACCCCTTTTGTAAAATCGTACGATATTCTGCGAGCTATGAAAAAAGAGCTGAAAGAGGCGGGTGTTTTAAGATGAAGCGCCCGCTTATTTGGCTTATTCGCTTTTATCAGAAAAACATTTCATCAAGAACTCCTCCGCGCTGTAAATATTATCCGACCTGTTCTGCATATGGTATAGAAGCTATTACTCGTTTTGGCGCTTTAAAAGGTACTTTGATGACGTTATTCAGAATTTTGCGCTGTAATCCTTTTTCTATGGGAGGATATGATCCTGTTCCTGAAAAAAAAATGCCGAAGCGTATTCCTTTTAAAAAAGATAATAGCTCAAAGAATAGTTAAGAGTGAGTATAGGGTGAAGGGAATGATTTACATTTAATGGACGCGTTTTTTAATTTTATCGGAAGTATTTTCGGTTATGTTTTATGGGCTTCGTTTTATCTCGTAAAAAATTACGGTATCGCAATTATTATTTTTACACTGTTTACCAAAATCATTTTGTTTCCTTTTTCTATCAAGCAACAGAAATCTATGGCCGCAAATGTTAGATTTCAGCAAAAACAAAAGGAAATAATGGATAAATATAGAAATGACAGAATGAAGGCTAATGAAGAAATTCAGAAGCTTATGCAAAAGGAAAATGTTAGTCCTACTGCCGGTTGTATGCCTATGATCGCACCGATGCTTATTATGTTCGGTGTGTATTATTCGGTTATTAATCCTATTACTAATACTCTCCATCTTGCGGCCGGCAAGGTTTCTACAGCTCTGAACAGCCTGAGTACTTTGCCCGGGCTTGGTGTCAGTGTTAATGGCCGCTATGGTGAAATAAGCATCGTCAAGTATTTCGGTTCTCTGGAAAAGTTTCTGGTTGACGGAAACGGCAATGCACTTTTCAGCAGTTCTGAAGCTGAAAAAATCAAGGAATTCAGCAACGGCTTTAATTTCCTTGGACTTGATCTTCTTGCTACACCCAGTCAGAGTTCATTTCAGTCTATGATGTGGCTGATTCCTGTGCTTTGTTTTGTTACTTCTGTGGGAAGTATGGTCGTTATTCAGAAGCTTAACGGCACAAAAATGCAGGGCTGTATGTTTATTATGATTTTCCTTATGCCGCTTATGTCTGCATGGATCGCATACAGTGTACCGGGCGCAGTGGGTTTCTATTGGATCGCATCAACTGTTCTTGGTTTTATTCAGTCCCTTGTTATGAATAAGTTTTATAGTCCCAGTATTATGGAAGCTAAGGCAGAAGCGCAGAGAATCGTTCTCAGAAGAGAACAGGAAGCTAAGCTTGAATTTATCGATGTTCCGGATTATGTAGCACCGTCTGCTAAATCAGTTGTTTCTGAAAACAAGGATAAGCAGGATAATAAGTCCGGCAGTAAGAGTAAAAAACAGAAAAAATCCGGAAAAAATAATAACAGCAATTATCAGGGCAGAAAGAAATAAGTCAGGGAGTGAAAAGACTATGATAAAGGAAGTAACAATTACGGCTGATTCAATTGAGGAAGCCGAGGCTCAGGCAAAAAAACAGCTCGGTACAGATGAAATAAAAACAGAAGTTATACAGCAGCCCGAAAAGAAAAAATTTGGTCTGTTCGGAGGCAGTCCTGCTATTATCAGAGCATATGTAGAGATTACACCTCTTCAGCGTGCGCAGGATTATCTGAGTGATATTCTGTCAAAAATGGGTATTGCAGATGTAAATATGACTGCCGAAGAAACAGAAGGCGGTGCTGTTATCAATATTGAAGGTGAGGACGTCGGTTTTATTATAGGTCACAGAGGAGAAACTCTGGATGCTATTCAGTACCTTACCGGTCTTGTAGCTAATCATGTTGATAATGAATACTACAGAATTTCTATTAATATCGGTAATTACAGAGAGAAAAGAGAAAAAATTCTGGAAATTCTTGGCAGAAAGCTTGCGTTCAAGGCTTGTAAAACAGGTGTAAAAACATCACTTGAACCGATGAATCCGTATGAAAGAAGAATTATTCATACAGCTGTTCAGAAGGTGAGAGGCGCAACATCATGGAGCGAAGGCGAGAATATGCAGCGCCATGTTGTTATCGGACCTGATCCTGAATATAAGCAGAATTACAGAGGCGGTTACAGAGGAAAGAGCAGTAATTTCAATAAGGATGGCTCATATAACCGCAGACCCCGCTCAACAGGCTATCAGCGCAGACAATACAGTGATGATGAAGCTCATCCTCAGGACAGTATGTTCAGTACATTTGAGAATGATGCTGCTTCGGATAAAGTAAGAGAAAGCATCAATGAGCGTCCGGATACATCGCTTTACGGAAGGATTAATGTAAAGAAAAAATCAGATGAAAGCATAGACTGAATTTAAGCGCAGCGTGAACTTATACACGCTGCGTTTTTTGGAGTAAAATGTTTTTTTGTTGTGCTTAGGTCAATCCCGACAAAACTGGTGGCATTGTAGGGACTGTAGAAAAAAATATAACCGCAAAATTTTAAATTTTCAACAGTAGTACAATTTTCAGTTGAAAACTTAAATTTAAAGGAGTGTGATATTTATGGAAAAAACGATAGCAGCTATATCAACGCCAAACGGTCAGGGTGGTATGGGTGTCATAAGAATTTCCGGAGAAGCAGCAATTGATATTGCGGACAATATTTTCCGATCTGTTTCCAGTAAAAAACTTAATGACATGAAAGGCTATACGGCTTCTTACGGAAAAATTGTTGATAAAGGCGAAATAATTGATGAAGCTGTTGTTCTTGTTTTCAGAGCGCCTTACAGTTATACAGGTGAAGATGTTGTTGAGATTTCGTGCCACGGCGGAATGTATGTAACAAAAAGAGTTCTTCGCGCGGTACTGAGCAGCGGCGCTGATCCTGCCGGACCCGGTGAATTTACCAAAAGAGCATTTCTTAATGGAAAAATGGGTCTTACGGAAGCCGAGTCCGTAATGGATATTATTTCAGCAGGTGGAGAGCAATCTGCGAGAGCTGCTTTATCTACGCTTGAAGGCAGACTAAGAAAACGTATCGATGGTGTAAAAAATGAACTGATTGATCTTGCTGCGCATCTATCTGCATGGGCGGATTATCCTGAGGAGGAAATTCCTGAAATTAATGAAAGTCAGCTTTGCAAAGGTCTTGAAAGCTCCAGAGCAGAATTGAAGGATATGCTTTCTAATTATGATACAGGCAGAATTCTCAGGGAGGGTGTCGATACTGTTATTGCTGGCCGTCCGAATGTCGGTAAATCTACTCTTATGAATTTGCTGTCCGGCTGTGAGCGTTCGATAGTTACAAATATCCCAGGAACTACAAGGGATATTATTGAAGAAACTGTTATGCTTGGAGATGTTCCTCTGCGTCTTTCTGATACCGCAGGAATCCGCTCAACTGATGATCCTGTAGAAAGTATCGGAGTGCAAAGGGCCAAGGACAGACTTATGAGTGCAGGATTGATATTTGCGGTATTTGATGCTTCAATGCCGCTTTCGGATGATGACCGTGAGCTTTTGCAGCTTCTTGTCAATGCTCCTGCTGTAGCTATTATAAATAAAACCGATCTTGATAATAAGATTGACAGCGATTATATAAAGAAGATGGTTCCGCATACGGTATTCATTTCCGCAAAAACAGGAAACGGTTCAAAGGAACTTGAACGTGAGGTTTCGGATATAATAGGTACTTCGGCTATTGATCCGTCACAGGGAATTCTCGCAACTGAAAGACAATATAACGATGCAAGCAAAGCTCTTTCGTTTATTGAAGAAGCAATCTCTGCTCTTAGTCTTGGTATTACATTTGACGCGGTTACAGTTATTATAGAGGATGCTATCAATTGCTTGCTCGAGCTTACAGGAGAAAGAGTGAGTGAAGCGGTTGTGGATAAGGTATTTTCACATTTTTGTGTAGGTAAATAATTATCATATCGTTCTGTCAATTCACTGACAGAACGATTTTTTGAATTGTTTCATGTGAAACATCTGAGCCGGCGTGTGCCAGTGTAATGTTAGCTACAAATTCAGCAAAATAATGTTGTTTCCGCGGTGCTTAGTTTTCAACTTATTTATGTGTTTTTCATGAGGTATGACTTAGCAAAGCCGGCGAAACTTTTGTGTTTTGTCACGAGATTAGTCTATTATCAATATCCCCAAATCAGCGGGTGCAGGGGCCGCTCGCCCCTGCCGAGGGTCCGGGGCGAGCAGCCCCGGCGGGGTTTGGGGGCGCGGGTGTCCGGTGGACACCGCTGCGCAGCAGCAGCGCCGACCGAGCCGGCAGGCGAGACCCAGCGCC
>CACYDC010000202.1 GCA_902773025.1 uncultured Ruminococcus sp. | reverse complement strand
ATGATTGACAGGAGGAAAAACCATGGATAATCAACCTCTGCTTGAAGTCCGAAATCTGAAAAAATATTTTAAAACCGGAGCCGGTTTGCTGCAGGCCGTAGATGATGTCAGTTTTACGCTCAAAAAAGGTGAGACGCTGGGCCTGGTTGGTGAATCCGGCTGCGGTAAAACAACAACGGGACGTGCCATACTTCGCCTGGTCGAACCGACATCCGGCGAGATCATTTTCGAGGGACAGGACATTACAAAGCTGAGCCCCAAAGAAATGGCCAAAAAGCGCAAGGACATGCAGATCATTTTCCAGGATCCTTTCTCCTCCCTTGATCCGAAGAAAACGGTAAATAATCTGATTGCAGAGCCATTCAACATTACCAAAAGCATTACGGATAAGTATGAGAAGGAAAAGCGGGTCCTGGAACTGATGGAAACCGTCGGTCTGGCTGAACGATTGATCAATACCTATCCTCATGAGTTGGACGGCGGCAGGCGTCAGCGTATCGGTATTGCAAGAGCGCTGGCGATGGATCCGAAGTTCATAGTTTGTGATGAACCTGTTTCGGCATTGGATGTATCCATCCAGGCGCAGATTCTGAACCTGCTGAAGGAGCTGCAGATCAAACACGGGCTGACGTATATCTTTATCACGCATGACCTTTCTGTTGTCAACCATTTTTCCGACACCATCGCGGTGATGTACCTCGGAAAGATCGTTGAAAAGGCACCGGCAGAAGAGTTATTTACCAATCCGATCCATCCATATACCAGAGCATTGCTTTCAGCGATTCCTGTTCCTGACGTTGATATTGAGGTCAAGAGGATCACTCTGAAAGGGGAGATCACGAGCCCTGTCAATATGCCGGATGAGTGCCATTTCTGCAAACGATGTTATGAGATCGATGAGAAAATCTGCCATAAAGGACAGCCGCCTCTGATAGAGATTTCACCGGAGCATTTTGTTGCATGTTTTCGCTACACATAAAATGAATCTGAACTTAGGTTGATATAAAAAATTGACTGATTCGTTCAACATCGAACGAATCAGCTTTTTTAGAGGCCTGGCATAAAAGTAAGGTGATCAATGAATATAAAAATGATATGTTCCGATCTGGATGAAACGCTTTTGAATGATCAGTATGTCTTATCCGAAAAAACTGCAGCAGTATTACAAAAGGCAATGGCTGAAAACATTATTTTCGTACCGGTAACCGGCAGACATTTTTTCGGAATACCTCAATGTGTGCTTACTCTTCCCGGACTTAGATTCGCAGTATCCTCAAACGGTGCTCAGATCTGGGACCTGACCAAAAGAAAAAAACTGTTCAGTGCCTATTTTGAGAAGCAGACACTGGAATTTCTTATGGACCTGGCATATCAGGCGGAATCACCTTTTGAGATCTATCAAAGGGATACGATGCTGATGAATACAAACTTCTATGAAAAATTGAAGCGTAATCCCGGTAGCCGTGCCTATCTTCTGAATATCTTTGGCGACAAGGCATCGGTTCCTGACGTAAAAGCCCATCTTGAAAATGATCCATACGGTGTGCATAAATTTCTGATCAGAGATCTTACTCCGGCCAAGTATAAGGAATTACACGAGAAAGTAAACAACAGCGGTCTGGCTGAAGCTGCAACAAGTATAGAAGGCATTATGGAAATAAGTCCAGTTGGAATAAATAAAGGAAGCGCTTTGAATTATTTATGTGATCTATTGAATATTCCGCCTGAACAAACAGTTGCCTTCGGAGATGGAGTAAATGACATCCCGATGTTTCAAGCTGCCGGGACCGCTGTCGCTGTCAGAAATGCTCCTTATGATGTACAAAAAGCAGCTGGTATTATCACAGGATCCTATTTTGAGAATGGGCCGGCGGATTATATTGATAAATATATTCTTCAGAAGAATACCGAAAAAGAAAAGGACTGAATGTGATTTTCTTGTTGTCCTGTAATGAATATTGACGTACCCATAAGCTTCAGCTTATGGGTACGTCAAATGCTTTTTCCTCTATATCAGGCGGGATTAATAATTCGGAAGGTGGAAGTTCCCTCCAAGCATTTCTGATTGTGACCCCGCTTTTGCTATTGCGTTTTTCATAACGGTCCTGAGGACCGGAAGAACGATCATCGCAAGTACGAAGATCGTGACCGTTTCCAGCACCATGATGATCTCTCTCGACAATCCAAGCCGCCTCTGAAACTGTGTGTTGATCTGCGCTGTCAACCCGCTGCGCACCAGAGAGATGACCGTAGCCAGAACGATGAGTCCCAGCAGTATTGTGATGATCGAGTCTGAAACATTTGATACTGCTTTCAGAACATGCGAAACGAATTCACTTTCCGCGCCCGCGTTTCCATAGGAAGTCAATATAAAGGTTACTGCTGCTATGCCAGCGGCAAGAATATCGTTTTTCCTTTGTTTCTCCGTCATATCGATTTTCCTCCCTGTCAGATGCACCAAATCTTACAAAAATTCGTCGTGAAACCTTCAAAAATGGACAATAAGTATTTACAGGTCTGACAATTGCAGACGGCATGCAGCCAGCCCTGGTTTTTCCCGTCTTTTCTCTTTGTATCCTGTGCCTATCTGATTATGGAAAGGGTAAAAAAGATGAGAAAAAGAATACCTTTACTGTTGTTTCT
>CACYDC010000201.1 GCA_902773025.1 uncultured Ruminococcus sp. | reverse complement strand
ACATATACATTACGCGAATTATGTAAAGCGTCAAAATTGAATTTTAATATTCGTATACCTCCTGCTTTGCGGCAGGAGGTATTTTTTCATAACAAAAGAGCAGTGCCTGATTTTTTTCAAGTCACTGCCCTATTGATCTCGTTTTTAATTTAGTATTATTATTTCCTTACTATTTTATCGTGCATATACTGAATTGCGTCCGGATGATTTTGCATCCTTATAGATCTCAGATTCATACGCAAAAATAGTAAAGATAAGTCCGATTACAATCGCAACAATTCCCATTGTTTCGTTGCTTGTGTATTGACTTATACCACCGGCTAAATACTCTTTAACAAGGTCCGCACCGCTTCTGCCGGTAAAGCCCACATATCCTATTATTGCCCCGATTGCTGATATGACTACGCCGATCAATGCGTAGGTATTCATTCCTTCAAATACTCTCTGAGTAGAATAAATGATTGCTATAGACAATGCTGTGCAAAGACAGTAGCCTACATTTGGAGTCATCTTGATGAATACACAGCAGCTGACATAATTCAACTGTATAAATACCAGAGTCAATACAGAAGATATACATTGCAGCTTATACTTTTTTGCAACTCCGCCCGCAACGGTAAATACTAATGACAGTATAACCAATAATCCCGGCACCATTGCTGCTGCTTTGACATTTGAATCGAACGATGTGTATCTCTTCAATGCCTCGGCAAGATCATTGACATCTTCAAAGCGCGTTTTTACACCAAATCCGCTCACTACTACCTGACCGGTCGTAAACATAGGTAAGATCAACATTGACAACACAATACACACTGCAAAGACAATGACAAGGATCGTATCAATTGTCAAGCCTGACGCTGACTGAGTTATCTGCTGTGACTGAGTATCTGTCATGTTTAACGGCGTAAGACACTTTTCACAATATACTGAATTTGGGTTGTTTTCCGAACCACATTTTGGGCAACGCATAATTACCATCCTTTCGTATAAAAAATACCAACCCGGGATAAAATCATTATACCGTTTTGGTATACTTTTGTCAAGGGGGTGCGTTAAAATTTTCAGATTAAAACAACTCAGAAAATCAAAAAAGATATCTCAGATAAGGTTAGCAATTGACCTTAATGTCAATCAGAATTCTATCAGCCGCTATGAAAATGAGGAACGACAGGCAGATTATAATATGCTTATTAAAATTGCCGATTATTTTAATGTTTCCATTGACTATCTTCTTGGCAGAACTAATAATCCTAAAATGAATATTTAAAAGCGATATGCAATAAAAAAACAGCATATCGTTTTTATTTTTTTCCCAGAAATATACAAAATGGTGTATAATATAATTTGTACATAAACACGAATCAGCTTTACGAAAGAGAGGTTTTTATAATGAGGGCAATAACACTTGTCGAAAATACCTGCGGAAATAAAAACTGCATAGCCGAACACGGTCTTTGTATCTATGTAGAAACTGAACGTCATAAGCTTTTGCTGGATACAGGTCAGACAGATGCACTGATAAAAAATGCGCAATTATTGGACATTGATCTGACCCGTGTCGATACGATCATTCTGAGTCACGGGCATTATGATCATTCGGGCGGCATAATCCCTTTCTCAAAGATAAACCGTAATGCAAGTATCATAATGCAAAAAACAGCTGTGGAACCTCATTTCAACGGTGAACGCTATATCGGGATAGATATGGATATTTTAGAACTGCCCGGTGTAAGACTGATTGACAGGGATACAAGAATTGATGAAGAATTGTTTCTGTTTGGCGGTATAACCGGAAGACGATGCTATCCTCAGGGAAACAAAAAACTTTCCTGCATAAAAAACGGAGAAAAAATTCCCGATGATTTTGTACATGAACAATGCCTTGTTATAACACAGAACGGTAAAAACTGGCTGCTTTCAGGATGCGCTCATAACGGTATACTGAATATCCTTGACAGATACAAAAAATTGTTTGGCAGCTATCCGGATTATTGCATCAGCGGATTCCACATGATGAAAAAAGACGAAGATTATTTAGATGAAGAAAAAACGATCATAATTCAGACTGCAAAAGAATTGTCCTTGATGAATACTATTTTTTACAGCGGACACTGTACGGGTATACCTGCCTTTGATATCATGAAAGAAATAATGGGAGATAAGCTTATAGCTTTGCACAGCGGTGAAGCAATTTCAGGATAGTGCCCAATATTCCGAAGGAGAAAATTGATTTTCGTGGGTACGTCGGGTTAGTGTAAAATAATTCCGGGAGATTTGAAAGACACTGTCGCCTGACTGAAACATTATTACGCTATGCACTTGGCACCGCGGGAGTAACATATGATACGCTACCTTGCAACGAGCGTAGTGAGCGGATACGTGAATTGACAGCGCGGGCACCGCGCCCACGGAAATCAATTTTCAAAATATTGTACCTTTCTTGTATCCATTTTAATAGAATAAACACAAGTTTTTTTGGAAAGGGGTCCGGGGGATAACCCTT
>CACYDC010000200.1 GCA_902773025.1 uncultured Ruminococcus sp. | reverse complement strand
GATGACGCGGAAGAGTATTATAACGAGCATTACGGAAGATAAAGCAAGCTGACGGTTTCGTCTTTTTGCAGATACAAAGATTATTATAAGAATATATGTCCCGACCCGCATTCAACTAGAAGGGTGGACAGGGTACATCAACTGATAAGAAAGTTTTGAAAGAGGGCTATTCCTTGGATACAATCAGCATCATTGTTCCGGTTTTTCAGGTCGAACATTATCTGCCCCGTTGCATTGAAAGCATTCAAAAGCAGACCTATTCTGATCTGGACATCATTCTGATCGACGACGGTTCTACGGACCGGAGCGGTGAGATCTGTGATCGCTATGCAGAAGAAGATCAGCGAGTCCGGGTCTATCATACGGAAAATAGAGGGCTTTCCACTGCCCGGAATCTTGGACTGGAAAAAGCGCGGGAAAATCAGAGTCCATACATCGCCTTCGCAGATGGTGATGATTATATGGAGCCCCAACTTTGTGAAGAACTTCTGCAATGCCTTGTTTCGAAAGATGCTGATATCGCGGTTTGCGGATATACTCTGGAATGGGTAAACAACAGCAGAGTGGTAATTCCCGGATACACGGAATGTTCCGGTGACAAGGCCTTATTGAAGCTGCTTAAGGGGAGGCTGAACAACGGAGTATGGGGAAAACTGTACCGGAAACAACTTTTTGATTCGGTTTTTTTTCCTGAGGAGAGAACCTTCGAAGATATCGCAGTCATGTATCAGCTGGTAATGAAGGCTAGGCGGATCGTTCCCATTGAGAAAGCATATTATCACTGGGTTATGCGCTTTAACAGCATTACACATCAGAAAAGCCTTCATAACCTTTTTGACAGATGGACGTCGAATAAAGAACGGTTTGATCGACTGTCAAAAGACAAAAGTATCATGACGGACCAAGGACTAACCAACGAGATGCTGAAGGGATGCGCTGGCAGTGCATGGCTGATTTGGAGAGACTTCTACAGCTTCCCGAAGGAAGAAAGGGAAAACTACCGAACACAATTGCATCCTGTTTCACAGTTCATCCAGGAACAGATTCCTTTATTCGGTTCGCCAGAATGGTCACGCCAGCAACGAATCAGCACTCTTTTTACACGTTCAGATAGCAGGCTGTTACTGATTGTAGCTTACTATGGTTATAAGGTCTATCGGTTTTTCTATCCCAAAGCGGATATTTGTTTATATAATGAGGAGGACAATCTGCCAAACTAAGCAATAAGAGTGAAATCCATTTATCCAACGGAGTCTGTAAAACACAATCGAATCTTGATTTATGGATAGCAATTAAAAACGGTACTCTGCAGCAGGCGTGTTTTGCCGTGAAAAAAATCAGTATAAATATCTTGCATACACCTCGGAGCAGTCATGCCTCGAGGTGTTTTTTCATATGAAACATAAGAAAAAGACAGTTTTCACTTGTATTAATGCAATCAATGTTGTACCATTAATGATATATTATATATAGATTTGAGCATTATAAAACTGCATCGCTGAAAAGAACTGAAAGTTCGATTCGAAACCGAACACGACTGCGACCTGTATAAGTATGTAAGAAGCGATGAAATCGATGACTTTGTCTGTGAATACTCTTCCTGTGGCATTGTGATTGAGATTGAAACAGAATTACATTAACAAGAACAAATTGGTAGCATCCCAACCAATCAGAATTATTCAAAGGGATCAATTTTCTGTGGCATGGAGAAAAACAATGGAATGTATCAGTATCATCGTTCCTGTGTTTCAGGTAGAGGAACATCTGACAAAGTGTATTGAGAGTATCCTGCAACAAACATATACAAATCTTGATATTATTCTGATCGATGACGGTTCAACAGACCGGAGCGCTGAGATATGTGAACGCTATGCGAAAACGGATTCAAGAATCAGGGTTTTCCATACAGAGAACAAAGGTGTATCAGCCACAAGAAATTATGGTTTAAAAATAGCACGTGATTTCGCAAGTGGTTATATTGCATTTGTTGATGGAGATGATTATCTTGAACCACAGTTTGTTGAACTGATGTATCAAAGCATCGATTCTCAGAATACAGATATTGCTGTCTGCAGTTATTGTAAGGAATGGAAAAATCGGCAAATACCATTCATTCTGGAAGAAACCAACTATACTGGTAAAGAAGCCCTATATGCTCTGATAGATGGGAGAATCTACACAACATTATGGGGAAAAATGTATAGAAAAGAACTTTTTGATGACGTAGTGTTCCCGGAAGGAAGAACCTATGAAGATATAGCGATAATGTGTGATGTCATGTTCTCAGCTAGATCTGTAGTATGCATAGAAACTGTGGGTTATCACTGGGTTATGCGCTTTAACAGCATTACACATCAGAAAAGTCTTCAAAATCTTTTTGACAACTGGACAGCGAATAAAGAACGTTTTAACTGGCTGTCAAAAGAGACAAGCATCATGACCGATCAAAGACTGACTAATGATATGCTAAAAGGATGCGTCGGTGGTGCATGGCTGATTTGGAGGCAGTTTTATAGTTTTCCAAAGGGGGAAAGGGAAAAATACCGTGCTCAATTGCATCAAGTTGCCCAGTTTATACGAAAACAGACTTCTGTGTCCATAGTTTATAAATGGACACACCCGCAGCGGATCAGCGCGCTTTTTACACGATGTGACAGCAAACTATCATTGATCGTGTCTTACTATGGTTATAAAGTCTATCGATTTTTCTATCCAGAGAAGAAGAACTGTCTATATGATGGATAAGAAAAAACCGTCAGAATATCCAAGAAATAATATTACAGAATAATCAGCAAACAGTCCAGTCGATAGGCGTCTGACCGGAAGCAATCAGTGCCTGGTTGGCTTTTGAAAAATGCCGGCACCCGAAGAATCCGTTGTAAGCGGAGAGCGGGCTCGGATGCGGGGCTTCCAGCCGGATATGGATG
>CACYDC010000199.1 GCA_902773025.1 uncultured Ruminococcus sp. | reverse complement strand
CACACGGTTCTTGCTGCCCATAGTATCGGAGGCTTTTGTATCTTTGGTTTCACCGTTAACACTTTTTGTTATCTGCATTGTGGATATATCAATAGGTGTAATCGTTTCAGCAGTTCTGATTGAAACCGGTCCTCTGACTCCGATCGAAACAGTCTCGCCTTTGAATGCGAACACCTGACCAAACGCTCTGACATCTATCCACTCCGCACTGGCAGCCTCTGCGAATTTTTCAGCATCTTTTCCGGCTTTTTTATCGATTCGTTTTTACTCGCACGGTCGTGGAGGCTCTTTGCTCCATCATCACATCTGTCCGAGGACTGCACAAAGATTTTTTCTCCCATGTCCTGAAGACGGTTGCGAATTTTTCTTTTGATACATACATCGGATATTTCACCAAAACCGTCAAAGTCCTCTCTCGGACGGTTTCCGTTCAACGGATCTCCATTAGGGTTTGCCTTTCTGACAGTCATTACCACCGCAAAATCGATTTTGTTTGAAAGTGTACTCATGATGATTCTTCCTCCTCATTTATTTCTGTGTTTTTATAGTTTCTGAATTCAGCCATCTGGCTGTAATAACCAAGAAGATAGTTTTCCTTCAGCGGTTCATTATTAAATGATTTGGTTTCTTCCAGCTTCGCAAAGATTTCCTCTGCCAAAGACTGATAGTAATTTCTGACACCCGTTTTCAGCTTTGAAATATACGGCTGCAGCTTATCCCTGATTGTCATAAATGTTCTTGCCGGCTTCTGGGCATAAGTACTCCAATATCTCATAGCACTGGTTTCTCTGCCGTTGTTTCCGCTTTTGAAATTCACATAATCCTCAAGCTTATGTGCTACAGCGAGAAGCCTTCCGAAAAGATAATCTCTGTCCATACTTTCTTTGTTCAATGCCACACTGAATACTTCCTTTCCGTAATCATACTGATATTTTTTTATCATAGCACAAGCTGATGCCAGCAGCCTGTACCAGTTTGCTTCCTTGAATCTTTGCGGATTACTGACATTTCGCACTGCAGCATATACCATATCCTTGGGTATTTTTCTCCCCTGAACGATACAGGGAAGCAGTCTGTCAATACTTTTCTTTTTCATTTTTTCATCTGCATCGACAAATTCACTTCTCTGGGTTCCAAAAGCCGCAGCCACGATATCTTCCGGTGAGGGTGTGCCTATTAGAAAGCCCTCTTTTTTCTTTGCATAGAATTCCCAGCAGCACTCGGAATACCATTTCAGAATATTGTTCAGGAAATGCTGAGGCTCCTGTTCATTGTAGTAGGTAATTGAAAGCCTTCCCTGTCCTGATCCGTCTGCAGTATCGACTGCCATTACCACCACCTTCAGGGTATCTTTTTCTATCCTGCGGATATCTCTGTCAAAATTCTGACGATATCCGGCAATAGCTTTATTCAGTCTTTTTGCGAATAATTCTTCTGTATCAAAACCGATTTTGTCCTCTTCCTCCTCATCATCCTTTTCAAACTGGCTGGAATCGTTCATAGGTGACGGAACGTAATCATTTCCCGGAGACCAGCAAATGATCGCTTCACTGCCGTTATGATAGCCTTGTCTTGCAATAAGCCAGCGTAAAGCATTGTGTGCCTTCTGCGAAACCTCATATCCCACGGCAACAGCCTCAGATGCAGATATAAACCTCCCTCTGAAAGTATAATTGCTGGTATCGTTTGATGAAATGATTTTAGCTTTGTCGCCGCTGTTACGAATTTTTGAGGGCAGTTTCTGCGTATCAGGACATAATTCACCTGTTGTATAATCTATATCCGTTTCGGTCAGTATGGCACCATAATATCTTATAAAGCTTTCGTATATTTCTTTATCACGCCATGTTCTTGTTTCCATGTCGATCCCTGTTACTTTAAAGCGCACAAAAACATCTGTTCCGTCATAGATATTTTTATCTGTCAGGTCTTTCATAACGGTGCCTCGATCAAGATATGCACATATAGCTTTGACCTTCAATGGCGTATTCGGAAGGTCTGCCCACAGATGAAGCTGCTCCATATATTTTTCGTAATACGGGCGTTTCTTTTTATCTTCAGCGGCATGATCATCGTAATCTCCGGCAATATAGCTCAGCTTGTCAAAAAGCGGCATCGGGGCGATACCGCTGCTTCGGGATGCCGAATCCTCCGTAACAGGCATAATAGTCATCTGATCGTTTTTATCAACCTTTACTGCATCTTTAAACTCTCCGTTTTCGTTGATGGTTATTTCGATACCTGCATTATTGGTGAGATGGGATACCGGCAATAAAACCACAGTCTGATCAAATGCCTTTTTACCTTTTCCTTTGCGTATCGTCTCACTTTCTCCTACCTCGCTTATGCAGTTATCATAGGTTGCCGCTAAAACATTCAGCCATCCCATTCGTCAGCCCTCCTCTCCGTCAAATTCAGAAAGACCTGAAAAGTTTATGCCGACCGTAAACGTCTTGCTCTGCTTTTCTTTGATGACTCTTGTAATAATATTCGGGCTGTCAGGTCTTTCAAATCGGATAATACCGTTTTTCATAACTGGCTTCCAGAGCCGCACAGTCATTTTACCGGCAAAAGAAGGAGCCGTTTGCTCATCAGGATAGGTAATGCCGTGCACCATTACTCCGAAGGAGCGTTCAGAAATTCCCGTATATGGAATACTTGGCTCGTTATAGTCGCACGGTTCGACATATCCCTGACACTCCCTTGTTCCAAGAAAGATATCCCTTCTTCCCCCTCTTTCAATCATGCGCTTTGCAATATCCCAATGCTTATTTTCATTTCTGTCAGCGGCTAATTCAGGTCTGTTTTCGTTCCATTCAAAATGCGCTTTCACCAGATATTCCACATCGTAAAGATACGTATAGATCGAAAGGTCATTTTTGCTGTCATTATAATGAACCGGTCTCATCCCTTTTGACTGAGTCTGTATAGGCTTCATTATTTTGACCTCATCAATAATCCATACGAAAGTCGGCTTCCAGTAGATGGATTCTGTTATCCCTTTCAATGCGCCGTATGTAGGAATATCGTAAGAAAACTTTTCTCCTCCTATTTTTGTCAGAGGATCGGTAAACAGCGCATATTTG
>CACYDC010000198.1 GCA_902773025.1 uncultured Ruminococcus sp. | reverse complement strand
GGTGATGTACCGCCGCTTGCTGCGCCTGTAAGTGTTACATTGCTGCCTACGGTCGTGCTTGTTGTGCTTACCTTTGAATTATTTGTAAGCGCTGTAGTATTGCCGGATACGCTTATAGAGAATGTCTTATCCTTTACTGTACCTGCATTGTCCTTAACGCTGATCTTAACCTCATAGGTTGTTGCTGTACCAGGGGTAAGAGTTGCAGTTGTTGCTGTGCCGTATTCTGTACCCTTTACACTCCATGTGCTTGTACCGCTTTTTCTGAAGTAGAAAGCATACTTGTACGGTGATGTACCGCCGCTTGCTGCGCCTGTAAGTGTTACATTGCTGCCTACGGTCGTGCTTGTTGTGCTTACCTTTGAATTATTTGTCAGTGCTGTACCGTTAGTCTTAACAGTTACGCTGACTGTTGCAGTTTTACCGTTATTTGATTTAGCTGTAATTGTTGCAGAACCTGCTGCTACACCTGTGATTGTTCCGCCGCTTACAGTAGCAACAGAAGTATCTGAAGATGTCCATGTTATTGTCTTATTTGTTGCATTTGACGGAGCTACTGTTGCTGTTACGGATGCAGTTTCACCCTTATTGATTGTTACAGAAGTTTTATCAACAGAAACGGATGTAACTTCTACCTCTACATCAGGCTCGATCGTCTTCTGATAACCGCTTGATGTGTAATATCCGCAGTCAACATAATCAAGGTTAGCCGTCTGCTTTCCGTCACCGCTGTTAAATACGAGCTTCATGGTCGAACTGGTATTAGTATACTCAAAACAATAAATACCCTCGCCCATATCTGTCATTTCGGTACCAGGCCATGATTTGCCTACATCAGCATTGTTGTCAAACAGGTATACATATGCATTTGACCAGTCTGATGGCTTTTCAAAATATACACCATGCTGTATCTTCTTAAACTGCTTCGGTGATACTGTTACCGTTGCGGTTGCCTTATAACCGTTGAATGTTGATGCTGTAATTGTTGCAGATCCCTCTGCCACAGCTGTAACTGTGCCCGAACTGTTTACCTTTGCAACTGATGTATCACTGGATGTCCAGGTAACTGTCTTATCTGAAGCATCCGACGGCGTGACTGTTGCTGTCAATGTACCCTTTTCTCCCTCCATAAGCTCAAGAGAAGTCGGTGTTACACTTATTCCTGACGGTTTTACAATACTTGTATTCTCGGTTACTGTTACAGTACAGGTTGCGCTGTATTTACCGTTGTAGGTAGATGCTGTGATGGTTGCACTACCTTTTGAGACACCGGTTACTGTGCCGCCTGATACCTTTGCAACTGATTCATTGCTTGATTTCCATACTACTGTGCTGTTTGTTGCATTAGAAGGAGCAACTGTTGCCTTGAGTGAACCTGATTCTGCTTCTTTAACTGTGAGAGAAGCTTTATCAAGTGTGATACCTGTCGGTTCAACTACTTCAATGCTCTCGTTGCCGATAAGAGTTGCAGCGCCGCCGTCAGTAATATATTCACCGTTCGGTACTACACGTCCAGGGGCAGGTGTCTTTGATGTGCTCAGAACGTATACTCTAAGGTTACCTTTACCGCTGCATGAAGCTGTGAGTGATCCGCCTGATACAGTCTTTGTGTCTCCTGTGATAGCATCTACATATGTACCATCCGGTATACCTGTGAATGTTGCATCTCCGGAAATAGTTACACAAACAAAGCTGTCTGTATTGGAATCAGTATAACGGCGTTTGAAAGCAAAGCTTCCTGAGCAGCCCTGTGTTGAATACTGTCCCTTACGAAGCGCAGGAATTGCCTGACGAATTCTGTTAAGACGAATTATATGCTGCGCGAGAGGATGCTGAAGTGTTTCTGCAACCTTACCGCTTGCGTTAAATACTGTGAAATCGCTTGTTATAATCTGGCCTTCGATATTATCGCCGAAATATGCGCGTCCTGTGCCTTCGAGTTTTTCAGTAGCGCCCTTGTCGATCGGGCATCCCTTCTTGAATTCGATCTCGGATCCGTAGTATATACATGGGATTCCGCGGAAAGTAAACATAAGAGAAAGGTTTTCTGCCCAGGTATCCTGATCACCTGCAAAACGCTGATCCTCGGGAGCGTGGTCAGGAGCATAGTCGTGGGAATCTACATATGTTACATTCCAGGTTGCATCGTTATAATACTGATCTCCGCCTAATGCAATATTATATGCATCGCTTGCGTATTTGAAGTTCCAATGCATCGGGAAGTCAATGGCACTCAGACCTGAATACTGACTGTAATCGGGCTGATGGTAATCATTGCCGTTAAGGAAAGCGTTTGTACTTGTGGGCTGTGCACTTATGTTGCTTGTATTATCCAGACATTCCTGAATCGCTGAATCATAGTTTGTTTCCCACTGAGCAGGATCGTCACTCCATGCATAATCTCCTGTGCTCTTCCATGTATAGTAAGGAGTAGAGATACACGGATGCTCATGATACCAGATCGTGCTGTAACGGCAGCAGATCTCACCGAACATGAAGAAATCATAGCCGTTTCTCTTGCTTCTGGATTTTTCACTTGCTTCGAGAAGCTGCTGGTTGAAAGCCTTATTGAGTGTCAGACGTGAGATATGTCTTACGGTATCAACACGGAATGCGTCAACACCCATATCAATATAACCCGAATATGCTTCAACGAGGTATTTGTACACCAACGGATTTTCCGTATTAAGATCTACGCAGTCGCCTGCGATCTGACCTAATGTACAGGTATAGTCATCCCAGTTGAATTGACCATAATGATGATAGATGTTATTAACGTCGTGCTCCTTGCCGTCAGTATCCTTCATAAGGGCAAGACGTGCCTGATACTGAGGATCCGGCAGAAGAGAATCGTAATTATCCGGAAGATCGTTAGTTACCTTTACAAGACATGAAGGACTGTTGAGATCGCCTTCCTTCTTGAATATCGGAAGAAGGTTAGACTCACCGAAGTTTCCTGTATGGTTGTAAACTACATCCTGTATAAGCTTCATATCCTTGGCATGAACTGCGTCTATAAGGTCCTGATATGTACAGTCATTTGATTCATATCGAGGATCGACTTTCTTGAAGTTGATCGCATGATAACCGTGATAATCGTAGCCAGAGCAGTTTTCAACAACCGGTGTGATCCATATTGCTGTAAAGCCCAACGCCTTGATATAATCAAGCTTCTGGATAAGGCCCTTGAAATCTCCTCGCCATGCCGGATCATCCGCATCATAATTTGCTTTGTAGGCACCGGTTTCAGGATTTACTACCCAACACTGAGTATCATTGCTGGTATCACCGTTATAGAATCTTGTTGTCATTGCAAAATAAATAGATTCATCACGGAAATCGGTTCTTGTGTTTGCAAAGATAACACCTCTTGTGGCGTTATCAAGCATTCCGCTGCTTGCTGCGTTGGCAGAAAGAACGCCGGCATCTACACAAGACACAGCCATAAATGCTGTCAGAGCAACAGCCACGGTACGCTTAGCTGCTTTTTTGATTTTTGAAAAAAGTCCCATTTAAGTATACCAATCCTTTCTTTAAAGAAGATTTTTTCTTTCCGAGCAGTTTTGTTTAAATTTACCACCTCCGTTTTATCTGTCGTAAAACACATAACAAACTGCAAATTACCCGGACTTACTTGCTTTAATTTTATAACAACCGGTAACTTTTGTAAAGAATTTTTTTTGTTCAAAATTTGTTAATATTTGTTTTTCGGTTATTTTTATTTAGAAAAAACTCACAATCAAAAAATAAATGATTGTGAGTTTTGCTATAATAAATTTTGTGTTTTGTTATTTTTAAACAACTATAAAGCATATTCTTTGTGCATCATATATTTCAGTTGATTATACAAAATCGTATATTTTTACAACTATTATTCTTCATCTGTGTCATTTATGTGCAATTTAACTTTATGTGTCTATTATGATTATTTCCGTTCAGTATTATTCGATATTATTTTATGATTTATCGGTACTGCTTGCAGTTGTTATTGCTGTATCTTCTATCGAATTATCATCCACAGGCAGTCTGACAGGCTGTTGTTCTCCGTCAAAATGAATGGATATTCCGTTTACTTCGACTCCTTCATCTGCTCTTATCATTATATATTTGACTCCGTCAACCACCTTGGCATCGACCATAAAGCTGTACTCAGGATCGACCTTTACTGTCATATAAGAATTTTTCAGTTCAAATTGCTTGGGATCAATAATATTCTGTGGAGGTATCTCAGTGCTCTCTCCAAATCCGCTGGTAAACTTTTCATCAAAGCCCTCCATTTCCTGATCGTTCGCTCCGCAGCTTTTCAGTACTCTTTTGACATCATTCTTATCAAGCATAAGCGGTTCGGGATCCTTGCTTTCCTTATGTTCTGTGATCATATCTGAGATCATCCCGTGCACTGACTGTACAAATTCAAGGTTTCTGCTCTCTGATGTAGCATCCGAAACCAGATTGCGGAAGGTTTCCTTCTGCTCCTCCGCAGGCATCTGAGCAGATGTGCCGAAAAGCGTTTCTACTACCTCCGGATAGCTTTCCTTTGTACTTCTTGTGTAGAACACTGCATTATAAATATTCGTTTTCCTATCGTCGAAGCATGGAAACATAAATCCGATATCAGGAGAAGCAACTGAAGCATCTGCTCCGATATTTCTGAAGCTGTTATCTGCTGTAGAAAATCCCAACGCTGTCTTTGTCATTTTTATCGGACATATACTGCATACAAAATATCGGAACATCTCCGTTGAATCATCAATATTTTCATCATTTTTTGAAAATGACGGTACGTCATATCTATCATATGCAAGCAAAATAAGATAACTGCCGTCAACAGAAAACGATGAAATGATTTTTTCATACAACTCACGAAGATGCTCATCTTTTTCAAGCTCACTTTCTCTCAACTCGGTAAGAAGCTTGTATTCCTCCCCTTTTTCTACCTGCTCAACAGAAAACTCTATATTCATAAGGTTTCTTCCTATTGAACCGGTAATACTCTTTTTCATAAGCTTCATCAGCCATTCCTTCTGTTCATCAGGAAGAACTGTTACAGGGATCTTGAACTCAGATACGATCTCTTTTGTGGCACTTACATAACACCCTTTAACATATGGTATGTTATTCTTTTCCGGTTTAAAACGTCTTTTTATTTCTGCAAATTCCTTATCTGTCATATTTTTCTCTCCTCGAATTAAGCTATGTAAAATATTACATGATCCTATATTTTTACTGTCTAATTATATCAGGTGAATTAGTATAAAACAAGGATTTTTTAACATATAGTGATAAAAAACTTTCTGAATAATATAAGAATTGCTAATTGTATTTCTTATAATTTCATGGTATTATAATATTGTATGACTTTTATGCTTTAAGGAGGTCAGCGCATGTCTGTAAGATATTTTGATATAATTAAAAAGCACGGATCTGATATACTGTCCTCAGATGGTATGAAAATCGAAAAGAAATGTATACAGCACGGAACCTTCAGCGTGTATGATCATTCCCTTTTGGTTACATCAATGTGTATAAGCCTATCAAGAAAGTTCAGAATTAAAGTTAACGAAAGGGCTATGGTAAGAGGTGCATTACTGCATGACTTTTTCCTGTATGACTGGCACGAACCTACTAAAGCCAATCGTATCCATGGATTTACTCATCCGGGCATTGCCCTGAGAAATGCGGAAAAAGTATTCTGTCTGGGCAAAATAGAAAAAAACATGATTAAGCGCCATATGTTCCCATTGACTCCGGTTCCTCCAAGATATCGTGAATCGGTTATTCTTTGCGTTGCTGACAAGATTTGTGCAACAAAGGAAACAGCTTCCGGCTTTAAAACGAGGATTACTAAAAAGTTCAGGAGGGCAGATACAAATGCCTGATTCCTATATAACATTTGAAAGATACTTCTTCTGGCTTGTTGTATACAGCGTAATAGGCTGGATATATGAATGTATTCTGGAAAGCTTCCGTCAGCACAGACCTGTAAATCGCGGATTTCTCAACGGCCCGTATCTCCCCATATATGGCTCGGGGGCATTGTTGGATGTCGTCATTCTCGGAAATATTAAAAATCCTGTTATTTTGTTTATTTCAAGCGCTGTTATAACCTGTTCGCTTGAATTCTTAGCTTCTGTTATTCTGGAACGTATTTTCCACATAAGATGGTGGGACTATAATGATTTTAAATTCAACGTCAAAGGCAAAGAGATAGATGTTGGAAAATTCAATATACAAGGCAGAATATGTCTTGTCGGTGCTCTCGCATTCGGAACACTTTCTATTTTACTTGTGCATTTTATCCATCCGTTTATGGTTTATGTGACAGATAAGTTTTCATACCCTATGTTTCACTATGTTTGCTTTGGTCTGATAATTCTTGTGACCATGGACTGTTTGTTTACTGTTTTTGGTCTTATCGGATTCAATGACAAATTCAAGACGCTTTCTTCAAGTATTGCACAAATTACAAACAGCTTTAAGGATTCAACCGTAAACAAGGTTCAGTCCTCAACCGCATATGAAAAAATTAATGCTGCATGTGAGAAATTCGTAAAAGGTCTGAGTCATCAGCAATTACGCATTATTCATTCTTTTTCACAGCTTCGTTCTATTAAGTATCCTAAAGTCACTGAAAAAATTAAAAACATTGTATTCCGCAAAAATATTAAGCCAAAGTAGAAGGGCTGTCGCACAAGCGTAAAATAAACGCCGTGCGGTAGCCTCAAAATTTATCTATAAGCGAAAATAAGCTTAAAAACGAATAAAAACAATATATTATGATACGTTAAAATGAATAATTTCAATTTGCTTGATCGTTGAAAAGACACTTCATATATCTGATTAAGCCGGTGTTTGCGGTTTCTGCAATGTGTAACGAAAACCAAAACAAACACTGACTTTTGCTGTTACTATGATGTTGAAGAAATCCCATAGGAAGGGAATTGACAACACATATTTTTGAGGAGAAGTATTTCGAATGAAAGTAATTATTGATAATATTAAACATTTTATTCATATTCATAACTCACCCATATCGTTGGAAAACAATGCGGTCATCGCTTGCACTTCAGATATACGTGCACCTGGTTGGTTTGATCTGTTTCCTGATGAGTTAAAGCTGATTTTAACTTTCAATGATGTTGAAGATAACCGCAATAGTAACGCTATGACAATTTATCAAGCTCAAGAGGTAAGCAGATTTGTGAAAAAATGTTTTTCCAAAAAAACAGAAAGTTTGTTTGTTTGCTGTGATAGTGGTGAATCGAGGAGTACAGCTATAGCGGCATCAATTATTCGCTATTATTCTCGTGGAAAGAATTATGGGTTTATAATATTCCCTGACGAAAAGCGTATATGGTCGAACTGGCGTTATCATCCAAACATATATGTGTATCGATTGGTTAGTTCTGCATTTTCTATGAAAACCTCAACTCTTGGCATTTTTATTCGAAAACGAACCAGCGAAAAAGCATTGTATAATAAAATCAATTCATCCAGAAACAGGGTTTAATAAAGTGAATTAATATACATAAAAATAGCTTTGCCATTCAAGTTGATATAAATGATCGATATGGATGTGGTATAATACGTGTGTCTGCCTTTGTCAAGGATGGTTATTCATTGTATAGGTCATCAAATGGGGTTTGGCTTACCGAGGAAGTACCTTGTAAATATTTTACAATAAAGGATATTACTTGTTGAGAGGAGATTTTGGCAATGAGCATCTATATAACTGGCGATACCCACAGAGATTTCAGCAGGATATATAATTTCTGTGAAAGATCAGGGACGACAAGAGATGATATCCTGATTATCCTTGGTGATGCGGGAATAAACCTTTTGCTTTTCGGTATGGATGATAATCTTAAATCAGAG
>CACYDC010000197.1 GCA_902773025.1 uncultured Ruminococcus sp. | reverse complement strand
CGGATTTGTCGGATCATCCGTTGGATTTGTCGGATCATCTGTCGGATCTGTCGGATCGTCATTAGCAGGGATAACTATTGCATATGTGCCGGCCGGTACATTTGTTTCAAATGTAAATGCGCCTTCCTCATATTTAGCTCCTACGTCTTCGCCTTCAGCGTCTGTATCGCCTACGCGAAGAACAGCCTTTCCTTCACCCTCATAAGGAATTGAGATAATGTAATCGTCGTCTTCATCAGTTACTACTACATTGCCGTCCTTATCCTTGAGTGTAACAGTTACCTTTGCAGCAACGCTGTCATCGCCTGTTTCTGTTGTTACTTCAACAACAACGTATGTTCCGTCTTCCATGAAACCTGTTACGCTTACGCCGCTTGCTTCATCGTTTACTGTCTGTACAGATGCGTTATTGTATACCGGCTCTGCATCAGCAGGTGTGCTTACGAGTGCAAATGTTGAGAATGAATTTGTACAGAATACATATTCGCCGGTTTCATTGTCATAACTTGTTCTGATTTCTTCGCTGTCGCCGTTATCCTTGATGTGGAGAAGCTTAAGATTTTTCTTCTCTTCAGGAATTTTGATTTCAACCGGGTAATCAAATGTTGTCTTTGTGCCGTCTGCTGCTTTACAAGTGATCTCATACTGCGCAACAGCGTTTTCAACTGTAGGATCAACCTTTACTACTTCAAGTGTGCCGACCTGACCCACTCTTGCGATAGCTGAGATTGATGTAGCTTCATCCTTGAGAACATCTACAAGAAAAGTATTTATAGGACCGTCATAATCCTTTACGAGTACCATTGCGCTGATCGGTGCAACTTCTACATTGCCTTCGGCAGTTGCAAGCACTGCTGTACCTGCCTTTTCACCATTTGCTACAACGCTCCACTTTCCTTCCGGAAGATCAAGCTTTACAGCTTCTGTAAGAGGATTGAAGATAACGTACATATCGTGAGCCTCTTCGCCAAATCTTGAGTTATATGCAAGACTGCCTTTGATTGAATAAGCGATTACCTTCTTATTAAGCGCGCTTGTATCTGTAATTACAAGGTTATTATCTACGGCGTCTGCGCTGATCATTCTCAGCTCGCTGAAATACTTTCTCATTTCTATAAGACCCTTGTAGTACTCATATACATCGCTGTAGGTAACTGCTCTGTTGTAATCGAGCTGGTTTACTGAATCAGGAGATGCATAGCTGTTATGCTCTCTTGAGCCGTCCTCGTTAAGCTTTTCTCTGAGGAATTCCTCACCGCTCATCATGAACGGAATGCCCTGTGAAGTAAATGTAACAGCTGCGCCGAGCTTATTCATCTTTACTCTGTCTTCAAAGCTGCTTTCAGGAGCAGTATTTGCCAGTCTGTCGAAGAATGTGTGATTATCATGGCATGAATCATAGTTTACAGTCTGAAGCGGAGATTTTGACCATCTCTTTGAATATGTGATACCATTTCTGAGGTCGCTTACCTTCGCACCGATAGCTGCATAACCAGGATCTGTATCTGTGAATACATGACCTCTGATTGCATCACGGATAGTATCACTGAAGTATGCGATACCAGGTGTAAGTTCGCTGTTTTTCTGTGTTGCGAAAACTGTGCCTTCCTTTGTCGGATTTGTTGACAATGTCCAGCCCTCACCATAGATGATGATGTTTCTGTCAATTGTATCAACTGCCTTACGTGTGTTGTTCATTGTATCAACATCGATAAGACCCATAAGGTCGAAACGGAATCCATCAAGGTGATATTCGTCTGCCCAGTATTTAACTGAATCAGAAATGAATTTGCTTACCATTACACGCTCTGTTGCAACGTCATTGCCGCAGCCTGAACCATTTGAATCAGGTCTGTAGAAATATCCGGGAACGAGCTGATTGAAGCAGTAGCTTGTATTATAGGTGTGGTTATAAACTACGTCCATAACTACGCCGATACCTGCATCATGCAGTGCTTTAACCATCTGCTTGTATTCTTTTACTCTTACTTCGCCGTGATAAGGATCTGTAGAATATGAGCCTTCAGGCGCATTATAGTTAACCGGATCGTATCCCCAGTTGAACTGAGGAGTATCAAGCTTTGTTTCGTCTACTGAACCGTAGTCATATGAAGGAAGAATGTGTACTGTTGTTACGCCAAGGTCTTTGAGGTAATCAATACCTGTTTTTGCGCCCTTAGAAGTTGTTGTTCCATTCTCTGTAAAGGCAATATACTTGCCCTTGTTTGTGATACCGCTGTCAGGATCTACTGAGAAATCACGGATATGAAGTTCATAGATAGACATATCGGTAACATTCGGATATGTGTGGCGTGAATCACTGTCCCAACCCTCAGGATCAGTGCTGTCAAGATCAATAACCATACCTCTCTTGCCGTTAACGCCTACTGTTCTTGCATACGGGTCTACGATATCCTTATTTGTCTTGCCATCGAAATAAGCGTTGTATGTATAGTATACCTTATTGAGGTCGCCCTCTACTGTATATACCCAAGTACCTCTTACGCTCTTATTCATTTCAACTACGTTGTACGGTTCGCCGCCGTCGCCGTTTTCATAAAGATTGAGCTCAAGCTTTTTAGCTGTCGGAGCCCATACACGGAAGGTTGTAGATTCAGCGCTGTAATTTGCGCCGAGGTCATCCTTAAGATAGGAATACTTTGATTCAAACTCCTCTGATGAGTAAATATCAGGCAGAGTAATATCTGCGCCTGAATCCTTGAAGTTGAGTCTGTATTCCTTCTTGAAATTCATTTTACCGGAAAGTGTAAGAAGACCTGTTGCACCATCAAGCTTAAGATCTGATACAGCAACTTCCTGACCACCAAGACTTTCTACTGAGAAATCATCCTTTGTGATGTTTTCATTATCGCCCGGAACAGCTGTAAGTTCAAATGATACAACCGTTTCTGAATCTGCCTTTGCTGACTTAAGCTTAAGGCCGAGTTTTGCCTGACTGAAATCAGTTTCATACTCTTCAACACCGGTCTTACAGTAAACATGTACTGTACCGGAAACAACACCGCTCAGATCAAGGAAACGATCGCTTTCCGGATCCTTTGCAAGCCAGTTGCCTTTTCTTACAATAAAGCCGAGTTTGCTTACATCTTTTGCAGAAACTGTTGTTTCCGCACCCTTTGCATCGCCGTTGTCGGTGAAATAGAACGCAGATGTTTCTTCCCCATTATTATAGGTAGCTCCGCTTCCTTCACCCCATGCCCACAGACCCCAGTCTGTGTAGTCGCCATCGTCACGCAGATAATGGAACACGACAGTTGTTTCATCTGCTGCTCCTACGATAGTAGAAGGCAGTATAAAGCAGCCTATCACGAGCATTGCTGCAACAACGGAGGCTATGATGCGTTTGGAAAGTTTTTTGCTTTCATAGCAATTCTCCTTTGCGTTTTCAGCCTGGTATTTACCCTGCTCAACAGGGCATAACTGAAATATCATACCATATTATATCATTTTTTACCTCAAAAATAAACTGCTTTTTTCCCTTTTATTCTCGTCACATCAAACAATTTTTAACCTGATGTTTTGTAAGAAATAACAGATCACTTTTTTACAAATTCAAGTTCTTTTCCCGAATATATGATAATGAGCTTATCATTTTCAAGTCTGTAGTCGAATATAATTGTATCATAATACCCGGTCTGAACAGTTATACTTTTCTCATCAACGTAAAAACTTCCCGAAAGCTTAATCGTTTTTCTGTCAGCGGTATCAGCCTCGAGAATAAAGCTGTCATCAGCAAAGCTGAGCTTTCCGGATACATTATTATTGTTTCCTTTTATTATCCAGTCATGGCTAATCAATTCCTCTGATGCAGTTTCAGGATATGCACGGCTGCACGAAGACATCGCAATTACTGCCGCAAAAAGCATTATTATTGTAAGAACTCTTATCCTCTGTTTCAAAAAAACTCCCCCATTTCACTGATTTATATTATGATACACACGTGAGTTATAGAATAACCATAAAAAAATAATCTATTAACAAATATTATTTGGTAAAAGCATGAATTTTGCAAGAAATTAAAATTAATCTTGCATTTTTCTTTTTAATGTATTAAAATTATTAAGGTCATTTGTCATATTTTGAAATATGATTATTAATTATTTGAATTTTTCTGAGGAGGATTTATCAATGCCTGCATATTCATCAATGGATAAGAATCTGATAGCAGAGGAGCATAAGAAGCTTAGCGATTTATACGCTTCATACAAGCAAAGGGGACTTTCCCTCAATATGGCAAGGGGTAAACCCGGCGCAGAACAGGTTTCACTTTCAAACGATATGCTCAGCGCTGTTACACCTGATACAGTTTTCAAGACTGAGGATTGTCCTGATGTAAGAAACTACGGAGGTCTTGACGGTATCATTGAAGCTAAGAGGATTTTTGCCGATATGCTTGGTGTTGAAGCCGAAAATATTTTTGTCGGCGGCAATTCGAGTCTTAATATGATGTTTGATACTATTGCATGCCTTATGGAACAAGGCGCCGGTGATAAGCCGTGGAATCAGCAGGGAAAGATTAAATTCCTTTGTCCTGCTCCGGGTTATGACAGACATTTCGGCGTAACAGGCTATTTCGGAATTGAGATGATAACTGTTCCGATGACAGAAAACGGCCCGGATATGGACATTGTAGAAAAGCTTGTTTCCGAAGACAGTTCTGTAAAGGGTATCTGGTGTATTCCTAAGTATTCAAATCCTCAGGGTATAACATATTCCGATGAAACAGTACGCCGCTTTGCTTCACTTAAGCCTGCCGCAAAGGATTTCCGTATCATGTGGGATAATGCATATGTTATTCACGATATTAACGATACGCCTGATAAGCTTCTCAATATTTTTGATGAGCTTAAGAAAAACGGCAGCGAAGATCTTGTATTTGAATTCTGTTCTACATCAAAGATCACATTCCCGGGCGCAGGCGTAGCAGCAGTTGCAGCAAGCAAAAACAATCTTGCTTTACTCAAAAAGCGCTACAATTTCCAGACAATCGGATATGATAAAATAAATATGCTTCGTCATGCGCTGTACTTCAAGAATATTGACGGTGTTCTTGCTCATATGCAGAAGCACAAAGCTGTTTTGCAGCCAAGGTTTGAGATGGTACTGAATATACTTGAAACAGAGCTTGGCGATTATGACGTTGCCTCTTGGACAAAACCGAACGGCGGTTATTTTGTAAGCGTTGATGTTACCGAAGGCTGCGCAAAACGTGTTGTACAGCTTTGCAAGGACGCAGGTGTTATTCTGACCGGCGCTGGTGCAACATATCCTTACGGAAAAGACCCCAAGGACAGCAATATCCGCATTGCGCCTACTTATCCGCCTCTTGATGAGCTTAAGCTTGCTATGGAAGTATTCTGTGTCAGCGCAAAGCTTGCAGCTATTGAAAAATTCCTTTGATGCGTCGAAATGCCCTCCGGCTCAGCCGGAGGGCATTTCAATTGCGCCATGTTATCCTATCGCGATATTAGTTTTTCCACTGCCGATTTCGGAACAAGTCCCACAGTTGCATCTACACTTTTTCCGTCCTTGAAGAAAATCAGCGTCGGTATACTCATAACTCCGAATTTCTCTGCAATATCCGGATAATACGATACATTCAGCTTGCCGACCTTGATCTGAGGGTTTTCCTCTGCAACTTCTTCAATCACAGGTCCGAGCATACGGCACGGGCCGCACCAATCTGCCCAGAAATCAACCAGTACAGGCTTGTCCGATTCAAATACCTCTTTTGCGAAATTTTCTGATGTAAGCTCTATATGCATAACCATCTCTCCTTTGAATTATTATAGTCTTATTATAACCGTCAGATACAGAAATATCTGTGACTTTATCACTTATTTTCTGCGTCTGCCGCGTTTTTTTGCATTTTGCGCAGAATCGTAGGTTTTTTCCGATTCTGTTATAACCGGCTTAGACATCTTATAATTCAACAAAGCCTTGAGGAACTGCGGATGCTTCTCAGAAAATTCTGCTTCCTTTTCAGGATGATTAACAATATAATTCTCCTGCTGCTTGGTATAAAATCCCAATATTGTAAGAAATGACAGCAAAAGATATGACGATATCATTACAACCGAACCAATGGCAATATGCGGGTATATCATTGTCATTATTATGACCAGTCCGATCACAGTACATATCAGTGATATTACATTTTTTATATGTTTCCTCCTGTCAAATACCGCCGCAAAAAATCCTACGACCGGCAACAGCATCAATACGAACACAAGCAGCGTATTAACCACAATGCCGCCAACATTAGATGCATCTGCGCCGTTTACCGCGCCGTCAAACATAAGCTGGATAAGTGAGCGGGTTATCTTTACTGTTGCTACAAGCATCTTTTGTCCCTCTAGGGTAGCCTCGTTAAGTTTTTTTACGCTTTGTTCTGTATAAAGCCGTCTGTCTATTTCCTTTGACTTTTCGATCATTTCCTTGAGATGTGTCGCATCCACGCTTTCATGCACATGATACTGCCAATCATAGGCCGCAGTAGAAAGTGATATTGCTGTTTCCTGATATTGTTCAAGCTCACCGTCCTCAAGTTTTTTTTCAACAAGGCTGTCGATCGCGTCGCTTATATTTTTTGCCGCCTCATCCATTTCCTCTTGTGTTGAATAATAGAGATATGCCTTATTCACATCAGTAGTTACAGACAGGTCCTCCGTGATATAGAATGTCGCGCTCACAAACGGCGCCGCAAGACAAAGTATTATCACCGTATAAACACATATCATAAGTATCCTTACAAAAAAGGACGGTGTTTTCAGAAGCTTTTTCTGTTTGCGTTTCCTGCGTTTCACATTCTCTGACAAATCAGGCTTATCGCCCATATTGGGTATCATTTTTTCCTGTTTATCACCGGACCGGCTTTTTTTCACCTGTTCAGGTCCATCATTCATTTTTTCCTTTTTCATTTATCCCTTTCCCTTCAAAGAATCAAACTGTATTGAATTTTTCCTTATAGCTGTCTATAGCCTGTCGGATGATCTCCAATGCTTCATCCTTACCTCTCACTTCATCGACTACGGTTTCCTTGTTTTCCAGCGCCTTATACACCGAGAAGAAGTGAGTCATCTCATCGAAAATAT
>CACYDC010000196.1 GCA_902773025.1 uncultured Ruminococcus sp. | reverse complement strand
TTCTCCAATCCAGTATAATAGCTCTCTATTCTTTTACAATCTGCGGTTGATCCATGTATTAATGCATGATCATCCGCAGATTTTTTACATATTGGGTACATTCCCGGGTCCAAACGTGGACGGCTCTTTTCTTTGCTTTTTGATGGGGCTGTTTTCAACGCGAATGATAATACAAATTGACAGGAAGCTCCCTGACGTATAACAATGTATTATAAGGGGGGTCACTATGCTTTCGCTTGATTTATGAGCTTAAATACGAAGCGAGAGCTGTCAGGCAAATCAAGAAGCTGGATCCGTCTGAACAGAAGGAATAGAAATGAACGATTGCTGCAAGGAGGTGCCTAAGTGAATATTACTGTCTATCTCGGAGCCAATGAAGGCAGTGACCCATCATTGAGGGAATCCGTAGCGAAGCTTGGAACATGGATCGGTGAGAGCGGAAATGGTCTTGTTTATGGTGGATCAAAAACCGGCCTTATGGGTGTATTGGCAAAAAGTGTTGTGTCTGCCGGCGGCAAAGTGATTGGTGTCGAACCAGCCTTTTTTGTGGAACAGGAACTTCAATATGAAGAGTTATCGCAATTGATAGTGACACAGGATATGTCACAAAGAAAAGCAAAAATGGTGGAACTGGGGGATGCATTTATTGCCATGCCCGGAGGAACCGGAACTCTTGAAGAGATCAGCGAAATTATGTCAAAAACCTCTTTGGGGCACCTGAATGCACCTTGTATCATTTATAATCATAACGGCTTCTATAATGGACTGAAACAATTGCTTGATAAAATGACAGAGCAAGGCTTATCAACGAAAGAAAGGCAAGATCATATATTTTTTACAGAAAGCATAGATGATATTATCAGAATCCTGTAGATAGTATATCCGACTGTTATTGTGCGAGAGGAGCAAGGCTTTGCTTTGTGGTGGTAAAGAAAGTGGCATATCTGCTAAAATCATTGCAGGGAGGTAAAAGTTATGCATAAATCAGATAAAACAAAAAAACCTGTATGGATAGTATTTCTGTGTCTGGCTATGGTATTGTCATTTTCTTTTTCATCATTTGCCTCATCAGATAAAAATACTGACAGCGATACAGAACCTATTGATGGTTATTACACATTTACCGGAAATGGTGACTGGTATGGCTATACATCTTATCTGAATGTTGCTTATGGCATTTCAGACGAAGATTATGTCGGCGGTCGTGAATATGAGGTCACATTACCTGAAGACGGCAGGCTTGCTGTCGAATTAAAAACAGATAAGCAGGTATTCATGAGTATTTATATTCTTGAGAAGGGTGACAGAACACTCTACTATGATAAAGAATGGCAATTCGGAAGTGCTGAAGAGCCAATAAACATCAGTAAAAAGTCCGACATGCTTAAAGCCGGTACATACAGTGTGCTTTTTGAATATACATTGACAGGATCAGATGCTGCTCTTTACTGGCCGCCTGGCCGCCATGATTTCTATCATAAACTTACTTTTGTATCACTTAATTCAGATGAGAAGGCTGCTTTCAGTGTGATGAAAGCTGTTTCTGCGCTTCCTGAAACAGGTGATTTGACATTGAATAATGAATCAGCTGTAAAAGCTGCACAATCAGGTTACAATGCTTTGACTTCATCACAGAAAACATTGGTAAGTGCCGGTACTAAGAACAGACTTGCCGATTGTGCTGACAGAATCGCTGTATTAAGCAAGGAAAAGGCAGCAAAAGATGCATATAATAAGAAAATTACTGCTGCGAAAGCTGTACAGGTAAAAGGATTAAAAGTAAAGGCACTTAAAAAGAAAAAAGCAAAACTTAGCTGGAAAAAAGCCAGCGGGGTATCCGGTTACCAGATCCAGTACTCAAGAAATAAGAACTTCAAAACCAAGGTAAAGAAGAAAACAATAAAAAGCGCAGCTACACTGAAAGCGACGGTCAAATCTCTGACTGCCAGAAAGACCTGGTATTTCAGAATCAGATCCTATACCAGAATCAAGGATCCTGATGGTAATATTGTTACACGATATGGGAAATGGTCGACAAAAGTAAAGTGCAAAGCTAAAAAATAAGGGGAACTTCCTGAAGTGGGGGTCAAATGAAAAGAAGATTCGTGAAAAATCAAGTCCTCCGCCATAGACGACTGGTGAAATATACAGTTCAGGAAAGAGAATATGAAAAACGAACAGAATAAAGGTTATCTGATGGTGTTGGCAGCGGGGTCATTGTGGGGGACAATCGGTCTCTTTGCGACTCTGCTTTCTGATTATGGTGTAGATGCCGGATCTGTAGCATTCTTCAGGATCTTTTCAGCGACGATAATGCTCGCGCTGATACTTCTGGTAAAAGGAAAGGGTACAAGCCTGTTTCACATCAGCAGGAGAGGTCTGTTCTCGTGCATGCTGGTAGGGTTTATTTCTCAGGCATTCTATAACATATGTTACATGAACACCATTGAACAGGGCGGCATGGCGACTGCTGCCGTGTTCCTGTACACATCTCCTGTTTATGTCGCAGTGATTTCAAGGCTGCTGTTCCACGAGCCACTGACAAGTAATAAGATCATCGCGATCATCATCAATATAGGGGGATGCATACTTACTGTCACAGGTGGGGACTTCTCGGATATGAGGATCTCCGGCTTCGGTATCATCATGGGCATTCTGTCAGGGCTGACTTATGCATTGCTTCCTATTCTTTCAAGGACAGGAGCTGATGAAGAGGATCCGTTCACTGCAGCATTCTACGGGCAGTCTTTTGGAGCGTTGCTGCTGTTTTTCCTTATCAGACCATGGAACGGGATAGGGACAGCATTTACACTGCCGATACTTCTGGTGTTTATCGGATTCGGAATAGTTCCTTCAGCAATGGGATATATCGTGTATTACGGTGGCATAAGCAAGATTACAGAGACCTCAAGAATTCCCGTACTTGCATCTGTTGAGACTGTCGTTGCTGCTATTATCGGACTTGTCGTATTTGGGCAGAACCTTGGACTTGCCAAAATCACTGGTATAGCATTGGTACTGGCGTCAATAGCTGTAATGAACATGAAAAAGAAAGAAGGCAGCAGTGAAAGGACACTGTAAAGAAAAAATACGGCTTTTTGGGCAAGAGGACGGCGTTTAATATTATGCCGTTCTCACTTTATTTTCAGAATAAAAAGTGCTATAGTTAGTATACACTAACTTTCTGTTGCTTTGAGGATTAACATTTATGAAAATAGTTCAGTTTAAAGATGTAACAAGAACATATGTGACAGGCGATCATACTCAGGATGCTCTGGCCCATGTAAATCTGGAAATCGAGGGCGGGAAATTCGTTGTAATTCTCGGCCCGTCCGGAGCCGGAAAGAGCACATTTCTCAATCTGCTTGGGGGGCTGGACAACCCTACAAGCGGCACGATTATCGTTGACGACACTGATATTTCCACTCTTTCAAGTGATGAGCTGGCAGATTACAGAGCGGCTAAAGTGGGTTTTGTATTTCAGTCATACAATCTGATTCCTACACTTACCGTTTTGGAAAATATTTCGCTGGTAGAGGAGATAGCCCCGGATCACATGAGTGCACAGGAGCTGCTGGCGGAAGTAGGACTGGCCGATCACGCTCATCAGTTCCCGCATGAGTTGTCCGGTGGTGAGCAGCAGAGGGTCTCAATCTGCAGAGCTCTGGAAAAAAATCCCAGGATCCTGCTTTGCGATGAGCCTACCGGTGCGCTTGACTCCGAAACGGGAGTAGTAGTGCTTAAGCTGCTCCTCAAGATGGCAAGAGATTACGGTAAGACAATAAT
>CACYDC010000195.1 GCA_902773025.1 uncultured Ruminococcus sp. | reverse complement strand
TAAAAACTGTGGTCTATCTTCAAGCGTTCCCGATAGTTTGAAGGGAATGTCTCTGCTCCCATATCCTGACAAACAGCCGCATATTTTCCTTCAATACTTATGTCAAACAAATTCGCCAAATCATCACGAATAAGAATATCTCCGTCTAAATAGAGTAGTTTGTCAACATCTGAAAGAATTCTGGCAAGATTAAACTTATAAGTAGCTGCTGAAGAAACATGTCTTGCATATCTTTTTGAGTCAAATTTAGATGAGCCCACCTTTTTTTTAGCCGAAACACAAATAATAGTAAAACCCGGTTCTGAAATTGACTCCAGCTGCGTAATATCCTGATCAGCCAAGCCCTCGTATATGACATAAACACGATAAGTTCTTGATTGTGAGCGATGAACTTTCAGCGAATATATAGCAACACTTGTACATAAGGTATAATTCTTATCTGTAATAAAAGCAATATTAATAAACTCAGTACCCATTATTATTCCTTACTAAAACTTCCCAGCCAAAAAGGTGTGAATAACTTTGAAAACTCTATAATACAGACAATAAAAAAGGCATAGATATATAATCTATATTTAATTTTCAAGATAGTAGCTGCAAGCCGCTTAGCAATGTGCTAAGCGGCAAAGCAAGAGGCTTTTGCCTCCAATATCATAGATATTTCGGAGGTAATATTTTCTACACCTCACTATGTAACGCTTTCTGCGCTTCTTCTCATAAACTCTTGCACTGCTTCCTGAGCAATTTCTTTATTTGTTTTTTCAAGAAGCTGCACAATCTTTTCTTTTTCATCTCTATTCATCTTTTTCTGTTTAGAAACTAATCTTTCTGAATAAGATGATGACAATTTTTGAATATCAGTATCACTTGAAGGAACTTTCTTCGTAATCAGAAACTCCTCGTAGGCATCGCAAACCATTTGTACATCTTCTGAAAAAGATATCTGCTTCCCATGATCCAGCCAAAGGATCTTATTGCACATGGACCTAACCTGCGTAATACTATGAGATACCAAGAGTCCAGTAACGCCACTGGCCAGTATTTCCTTCATCTTTGCTTCTGATTTTTGCCTAAATGCTCCGTCTCCCACAGACAGCACTTCATCCAATATCAAAATATCCGGATTAACAAGACAAGCTATCGAAAAGGCTAATCTGCTTTTCATACCACTCGAGAGTTGTTTGAAAGGACGTTCCTGAAAATCTATTAACTCAGCGAACTCTATAATCTCGTCATATTTCTCATTCATAAACTGCCTGGTATAGCCAAGCAGCGCCCCTCGAAGATATGCATTCTCTCGCACAGTCAAATCAGGATCAAAGCCAGAAGCCAGTTCCAGGAGCGCAGCAATCTTTCCTTTGACCTCTACATACCCCTCTGTAGGAACCATTATTCCGGAAATAGCTTTCAATAAAGTAGACTTTCCCGCTCCGTTAGTACCTATAATCCCCAACATATCACCGCTCTCTAGTGAGAACGTCACATTCTTATCCGCCCAAAATTCTTTTACATGATAATTTCCGGTCATACGCCTCATGACGTATTCTTTGATACCTATATCCTTAAAGTCCCCCGTAATATATCGGATGGACACATTATTCGCCTGTATAACAGTGCTCATGTCTCTTCTCCCATCCCCTCATACATAATAGAGGAACTTCGTATTATATTTCTTGTAGATAAGCGATCCGATTCCTACTGCTGCTGTTGCATAGATCAGTAATAGCACATGATAAGCAATAGATGGCAAATTTCCATCAATAACGACCACTCTTACATATTTGATCGCACAGTAGACCGGGTTAAGGAGAAAGACTCTTTGTATTTTCTCAGGAAACGCATCTACATTATAAAAAATGGCAGACATATACATCAATAATAAGGTAAAAATATCATAGATGTAGGCAATATCACGAAAGAAAACATACAAGGCAGACAGTATCATACCTACACCAATGTTGAACAATGTCAACATGACTATCGGATAGATCATGGCAAGCAT
>CACYDC010000194.1 GCA_902773025.1 uncultured Ruminococcus sp. | reverse complement strand
TGTGGTTTCCACATTCCAACGGATCTTACAATCGCTGAAATTATTGTTGCAGTCACCATAAGTTACCTTTTCTCCGTCTACTCCTGTGATGAATGCCGAATGCATATCATATTGGAATCGTATTGCATCGCCGGGCTTGAGATTATCCAGGGTGGTCTGAGGCCATAAAGAATGATACATGGTTCCGTAACACTCATAAGCAAGCCTGTCAACAAAGCCCCAGCACTGAATAGCCCCTCCGAAAAAATTGCATGTGCCGTTGCTTACATAATAGTACCCATGGGCTGATGGAACAAGCGTATGCTGACACGGTATATCCGTCCATCCGTCAGGATTGTTTTCAGACATTCCCATGTGATTCCAGTATTTACCGTCGGGAAACTTTTCCATCAGATAATTAAGATCAACTTTTGATGCAGCATCTGCTTTTAGTTCATTAGCTCCAAAGCCTGATGAGAATATGCCCGCAGCGGTGGCGATACCAAGTACTGCAGCTATTGTCTTAGTTTTTAAATGTCTTTTCATAATGTTTTCTCCTTTGAAATCGGTTGTATTCTGTTATTTATTATACTAACTATCTGATAAAATTTCAACAATTTATTATTAGCGCGGCGCTTGACAAAGCTGTAATATGTGTATATAATAGTGTTGTATTTAATACCATATAATAAAGACTGTGAAGGAAATAAGATACAGCCTGATGTGCAAAGAGAGCTGCCGGTTGGTGTAAGACAGCGTCAAGGGGTGTATGTATAGCTCATTCCGGAGTTGATCGTCCGATATCGTAGGGCGGTACGCCAGACAGCGTTAAAGGTCGGGGTCTTGTCAGAGATCAATGAGGGGCACTTTTGTGTCCGAATCAGGGTGGTACCACGAGCTTTATGCCCGTCCCTTGTCCGTGCGAGGACTTGGGACGGCTTTTTGATTTACGGGATTTATTTAATTAATCAAAAATGGAGGAATCATTTTATGGAAAAAGGTTATAAGAAGTATATTCCTTTTGAACAGATCAAAATGGAAAACAGACAATGGCCGGATAATACAATAACAAAAGCACCGATATGGTGCAGTGTGGACCTTAGGGATGGCAATCAGGCACTTGTCACACCTATGAATATGGAACAAAAGCTTGAATTTTTTCACGCGCTTGTCGATATGGGCTTTAAGGAAATAGAAATTGGATTTCCGTCTGCAAGCGAAACGGAATATGAGATCTGCCGTGAACTGATAGAGGGGGGACATATCCCTGATGATGTAACAATACAGGTTCTCGTTCAGGCAAGAGAGCATCTGATCCGCAAAACCTTTGAAGCAGTAAAGGGCGCAAAAAATGTTATCGTGCATTTCTATAATTCTACGTCGGTTCTTCAAAGGAAGGTCGTATTCAAAAAGGATATGCAGGGTGTTATAGATATTGCAGTTGAGGGAGCTAAGCTTATAAAAGAATTGATCGACGGCTATGACGGCGATACGAATTTCCGTCTGGAATATTCTCCCGAAAGCTTCTCCGGCACGGAGGTCGATAATTCTGTAAGAATATGTGAGGCAGTTATGGATGTGATAAAGCCTACCGCAGATAATCCGATTATCCTTAATCTGCCGAATACTGTTGAAATGTGTACGCCTAATACTTATGCTGATCAGATAGAGTATTTTATCAAGCATCTGAAAAATCGTGAGTCCGCTATTATCAGTATACATCCTCATAATGACAGAGGCACAGGTGTTGCCTGCGCTGAACTGGCATTGCTTGCAGGAGCAGAAAGAATAGAGGGTACATTGTTCGGTAACGGAGAACGTACCGGTAACCTTGATATCGTAACGGTAGGACTTAATATGTATACTCAATGTGTTGATCCTATGCTCGATTTCAGCGATTTGCCGAAGTATAAGGAAATATATGAGCGCTGCACTCAGATGAAAATAGGCGAAAGACAGCCATATGTCGGCGATTTGGTATTTACAGCCTTTTCCGGTTCACATCAGGATGCGATCAAAAAAGGATTTGATTATGTAAAGGCCAATAACAGCGATAAGTGGGAGATACCGTATCTGCCTATCGACCCTGCTGATGTCGGCAGACAGTATGAAGCTATTGTAAGATATAATTCTCAGTCTGGTAAGGGCGGAGCAGCATTTATTATGGAAAATGTGTTTGGATATGAGCTTCCTAAAAAGATGCATCCGGAATTCGGCGCGCTTGCAAAGGCTGAAAGTGATCGTCTTGGAAAGGAGCTTTCTCCTGCCGATCTTATGGAGGTGTTCAATAAAAACTATATTGACATTAATCAGAAGATATGGCTTGTGAGTCACGTAGTCAAGAATATTGGTGAAAATGAAGCCACCTTCAGCGGTACGGTACATCTCGTGAAGGCTGATAAGGATATTGATATTTACGGTGAAGGAAACGGCCCTATTGATGCGCTTGCAAATGCCCTCAAATCTGTGGGTTTGATAGGATTTCATATTCAGTCTTATAAGGAACATTCTGTATCTCAGGGTTCTGATTCAAAGGCTGTATGCTATATGCAGGTTACAACTCCCGAAGGAAAATCAGTCTTTGGTGTTGGTATATCTCACGGCATTTTCAAAGCTTCTGCAAGAAGTCTGTTCTGCGCGATAAACCGTTCGGACTGTGAGGTCAGGATCAACGGTGAGGTTATCTGACCGTTTATTATAGATAATATACTTGATGAGGGTATGTTAAAGAATTTACCCCCTTGTTGTCTTTCTCCTGTGTGACCATAATGTTTTTTAGTTATTAATTATGTAAAATCAGCTGCAAAGGTGGTATGTGTATGAGAAAGTATTACCTTGACAACATTAGATGGATAACCGTGTGCGTGGTGGCGTTGTATCATGTTGTTTTTATGTACAACGGTATCGTCAGCGTAGGAACGGTAGGAGCTTTTCATAAAAATCAGTGGCAGGACGGTATACTGTATCTGCTTTATCCGTGGTTTATGGTACTTCTTTTTATCGTGGCAGGGATGTGCTCCCGATATTATCTCGAAAAGCATAAGGTCAAGGAATTCATCGCTTCAAGATCATTGAAGCTTCTTGTGCCGTCTACACTTGGTCTGTTTGTGTTTTACTGGATTCAGGGCTATATAAGCATGTCAATAAGCAATGCATTTGAAAGCATACCTGAAAATGCTCCTTTGGTTGTAAATTATCTGATAATGGTGCTTTCCGGTCAGGGGGTGCTTTGGTTTGCTCAGCTTTTATGGTTCTTTTCCATAGTGTTGGCCCTTATAGCAAAATTAGAAAAAGGGAAAATATATAAGATTACTGAAAAAGTGAATACGCCTATACTCATTCTTCTTGTTATACCTGTTTTTCTTTCCGCTCAGGTGCTGAATACTCCGGTAGTTGTTGTTTACCGTTTCGGCATTTACGGTTTTACATATTTGCTAGGATATTTTGTATTTGCACATGATGAGGTTATCGACCGGCTGAGCCGATTCAGCATTCCGCTTGTGATTTCATCAGTAATACTCGGCGGTATGTACCTTTATCTGCATTATGGCGACAATTACGCAGATATGCCCGTAATGGCTTCTCCCTCTGCCGTTGCCTTCTGCTGGAGCGCCTGTCTTGCAATACTCGGCAGCTTCAGAAAATGGGGTAACAATACGAGCAAATTCCTGAAATATATGTCCTCACGCAGCTTCGGCATTTATGTTTTCCACTATATTACCTTGTCGGGTACAGCGCTGCTTTTGTTGAAAACGGTATCTATGCCGCCGTTTGTCTATTACATTATCGGTATCTTCACGTCTTTGGGCGGAGGACTGCTTCTGTTTGAAATTATTTCAAGGATACCTGTTCTGCGTTGGTTTACTCTTGGTATCAGAAAGTCAAAGAAAAAGAATGCTCAGGGAAAACCAGATGCTTCGGCAAAAGCTGAATAAGCGCGACAGCCCCTTTTAAAATTAATATCGGTGCTCAAAGGAAGTAAAATGATAGTGCGGCCACGCCAGTAACGTGACCGCACTATATATTTTTTATGTTGTTTTTATCGGCTGTGGAATTTCGATGATTGATTCATCGTTGTTTCACAGCTGTTTTGGATTTAATGAGGAACATTTGACATATATTCATATACCGTAATTTTTTTCAATATTCATGGTTGCGGCCGCATTCAGGCCCATGTCTGCAATATGATGTGCAAGGTATTCGTAGTATGCCTGCGACCCGACCATTGCGCCGTTATCACCGCAGAGTGATATCGGAGGATAAAAGCATTTCCGTCCGGTCGTCCGGGCAAATTCGTCCGCTTTCTTTCTCAGCAAAGAATTAGCTGATACACCTCCTGCAAGTACGAGTGTATCATATCTTAGGTCATCAGCGGCTTTGGAAAAATTTTTCATAAGACTGTCTGTCACTGCTTTGCGGAAGGAAGCGCACATGTCATTTACATTTATCTCTTCTCCGCGCTGGCTTGAATTATGTATCTGATTTATTACGGCAGTTTTAAGCCCGGAAAAACTGAAATCGTATTCTGAATCGCTTACTCTTGGCAGAGGAAGATTATATGCGTTTTCATTGCCGTTTTCGGCTGCTTTGTCAAGATGTATTCCGCCCGGATAAGGCATGCCCATACAGCGCGCCGCTTTGTCAAAGGCTTCTCCTGCCGCATCATCCCTTGTTCTGCCAATAATTTTCATATCAGTGTAGTCTTTTACTTCAACAATATGGCTGTGGCCGCCTGATACCACAAGGCATAAAAATGGCGGCTCAAGTTCCTTATGCGCCAGATAGTTTGCAGCAATATGCGAGCGCAGATGATGTACTGGTATCAGCGGAAGTCCGGTAGATAATGACAGCCCTTTTGCAAAATTTACGCCTACAAGCAATGCGCCTATAAGTCCCGGCGCATACGTCACCGCAATAGCGTCAAGCTGTGAGAGATCAGAATCAGCCTTGCAAAGTGCTTCTTTTACTACGCCATTTATTGATTCACAATGCCGTCTTGATGCTATCTCCGGCACAACACCGCCATAAAGCTTGTGCTCTTCAACCTGTGTAGCAACGACAGATGACAGTATTTTTCTTCCGTTTTCTATTACAGCAGCTGCGGTTTCATCGCAGGAGCTTTCAATTGATAATATTTTCATAAATTCATTCCCGGATAATTATTTAAGGATACTTATCCTTATAGTACCTAATTATATCATTGACACGAAAAAAAATCCATACCTGACAGTATAATATTTTTGTATCAGAAAAGTTTTGATATAATCATTGCACTGCTGCTGTTAAAGTGATATACTTCTATTATCGCTGCGGCAATACGTAATATATTGCTGTAAGTCAGCGTGTAAATTATTAAAAGGAAATTAGAGGAGGATATATGCTGCAGCTTAAGAGTATTAAAAAGGAATATGTTACAGGAGAATTGCATCAGACAGCTCTTGATGATGTCAGTCTTAATTTCAGGGATAACGAATTTGTAGCGATTCTGGGTCCCAGCGGATCGGGTAAAACTACTCTGCTCAATATTGTAGGAGGTCTTGACCGATATGACAGCGGTGATTTGATTATAAACGGTATTTCTACAAAAAAATATAAGGACAGGGATTGGGATGCATATCGGAATCATACAATAGGTTTTGTGTTCCAGAGTTATAACCTGATACCGCACCAGAGTATACTTTCAAATGTTGAGCTTGCATTGACTATTTCCGG
>CACYDC010000193.1 GCA_902773025.1 uncultured Ruminococcus sp. | reverse complement strand
TCAAATGTTTCGGAAGTACATAGACGTATTATACAGGATATTCTGCCAAAATATAAAGAATATCTTATGCGGGATATTACCTCGACATACGGTGCTTTAAGCAATGAAATACGTACCTTCTTTAATGAAACAAAGGCTTCAAACGAGGAAGTGCTGAATACATCCAGAAAAAGTGCCGATGAGATTCGTCAGAAATTTGAAAAGTCTAAAAAAGAACTGGAAAACGTACAGTCTTACCGTGAACAGCTTGAACTGGCTCTGAATTCTGTTAAGGCGAATACCGATGACCGTGTTGAAAAGCTTTGTAAAGCACTTGAGGAAATGACTAGAACTGCATGATGGAAAATAAGTTTGTTAAAGTACAGGAATTGGCAGAATATCTGAATTGTAATGTTATCGGAGATAAGCAAAAACGAATTTATGGTATTGCTTTGATGCAGGACAGCACAGAGGAAATGCTGACTTATGTTCCGGGCAGGAAAATTGATGATATCAAAGATATAAGAGCCGGAGTGATACTTACCAGAGCATTTGTCGGTCTGCCGCTTCATCGTACATATATTATTACAAGGCATGAGCCGTATGAGCTTCTGGCAGATGCAATTAATTATCTTATTGATAAAGGACTATATGATATTCCAAGTAACGAACAGCCAATAATTCATAATAGTGCAGTAATTGCTCAGAATGTTACTCTCGGAGATGGAACAGTGATAGGGAAAAATACAACTGTTTCGTCAGGTGTTGTTACAGGTCAGAATGTCGTTATCGGAAATAATTGTGTTATCGGAGCGAATACCGTGATCGGAAGTAATACGGTGATTGGTGATAATGTTATAATCGGTTCATGCTGTGCTGTGGGAACAGAAAACTTTGAGTATTGCAAGGAAAAGCAGGGGTGGTCAAAAATTCCTGTTATCGGCAATGTGCATATACATAATGATGTTATTATCGGCGGCAATGTTGTGATCGAAAAGGGTACTATCGGTACTACCGTTATCGGAGCTTTTACACATATAGAAAACCTTGTTCAGATAGGTCATGAAGTGAAGATAGGGCAGTACTGTCATATCGTAGCTTGCTGTGCATTGGCAGGCTGGGCTGAAATAGGGGATAATGTAGACATATACGGACAGGCCGCTGTCAGCAACAATGTTAAAATCGGTAATAATGCTGTTTTGCTTGCAAGAGCCGGAGTTGATAAAACCGTAAGGGAAAACACTGTTGTATCAGGATTTCCTGCTCAGGAGCATATGAAAGAAATGAAATTTCAGGCATTTTTGAGAAAAATATTTCGTAAACAGAAAGGATGAATATTATGATACCGCCTATACCGCCTATTCCTCCTATTACGCCTAAGCCGCCTGTGCCGCCGGAGATTATCGGAAAGATATTCAAAGGCGTTGTAAAGGTTGGAAAAAAGATTATTGAAGGAATTGTCAATATCGGAAAAACAGCTTGGAACGTAATTACCGGAGATGATAAGATACAGGAAGAGCTTTCAAATAAAAAGGGATTTAATCCTGAGAAAAGTGAAGCAAATGATATTGCTGAACTTAATAAGCTTTTGAACGAATACAAGGCAAATATTTCTGCTGCCGCCAATGATCTGGAACGTGAAATGATTGTTGAATACGCCGATCAGTTAGAGGAGATCATGAGTGTATTTGAGGAATGTAACAAAGATCTGAAAGTTATTCGTTCGGAAAATATAAGACGCAGATTCAAAAGAATGAATAATGGTCTAAAAGGAACTTTTGAAGAGTACATAAGCAAAAGAATTTCGCTTGATGACCCGGAGTTTGTTAAAATTCTGAAATTGCCTGCTGGTGAGCTTAAAAATCAGCGTTTGCAGGAGATAAAACAGAAGGTATTTATTGAAGCAGGAAATGAAATAGTACGCAGAATAAAAAATACAGTAGAAGAATTTACCGATACTGTAGAAGATGCATTCAATGAACATCTTGAACGTGCGGAACAGTCAATAGAAGAAAAAAGTGAAGCTTTTGAAGAGATGTCAAAGGTATCTGAAGGAGATACACAGGCAATGGAAACAGTTCTGACAAAAGCGGATTATATGATTGCTGTTTGTGAATTTGCCGACAGCATGGAAACTAAGGAGGCTTAAAATATGGGAGGCGGAGGAGGCTGCTGTATTTGTAACTTTTGTGCTAATTGCTGTATTGGTCATATCATAAAAAAGATTGTAAAAGGTATATTTGGAGGAAGCAGCGGCAGTTCAAGTGGCGGTAATACGAGCAGCTATGATAAGAATGTGGCTGATCTAGAGTTGACTGTAAAGGTACAGAATGCACTGACAGAGTTTCGTGAAGATACAAGAGATAAAAGTGAAAGATTTGAAAATGATATTATCAGAGAATGCAGAGAGGATCTGGACGAGTTTCTGAAAGAAATCAGAAAATACAATAACATCAGATATGGCAGCAGTATGCTTAATATCAATATCAGTCAGCTGGAAAGAGAAAATCGTAAAACAGAGGACAAGATACACGGTTATATTGTTAAGCGTGTTTCAAAACGTATTTCTCTTGATGATGCTGAATGTCTTGAGATTTTAAAGCTTGATCCTGGTGCGGAAAAAACGAGAAAGCTTGATGCTTTTTACAAAAAGGTTCTGAAAGAAGCAGTTAATGAACTTAATGATATTATCAGAGATGCAATGGAAAAACAAACAGATATTGTTGAAGATTATATTCAAAGAAGAATTGACAGTATTCTTTATACATATGACAGCAAGACAGCGGAGTTTGAGAAAATAGCAAATGTAAAAAAATTCGGTCAGGCAAAAATGGAAGAAGAGCAGATCAGACTTTCACATATGGTATCATTGTGTGAATTGGCTTTGGGACAATTGTAATAATAACGAAAACAGTCTGCGTAAAAAAGTGATTATGCAGACTGTTTTTGACATGAGGAGAATAATACTATGATGACAAATAAAAAATTGTTTGAGGAAATTACCGCTCAGTCACAGAATGACAATAAAGCTTTGCGTGAACAGTTACAGACACAATTGGCATTATTAAATGAATCCAATACGAGCATTGCATCGGAACTTTCCGAACAGCTGAAAAGTATAACAAAAAATCAGGAAGAATTATCCCTGCAAATGGAAAGCAGAATAAAAGACCTGCATGGACAGCTTACTTCTGATCTTTGCCGCAGAATAACCGAAAGCAATAAATCCGATATTAACAGGCTGAGTGAAGAATATACAGGGAAGCTTGAACAAACTAAAAAAGAGCTTGAAGAAAAAATGGATTTGCTGTTTAAAAAATGTATAAACATAGGTAATGTTTTTTTTGAGAAGATTACAGGTATTCAGAAGGATAATGCTATTATCATGGAAACTTTGCAGGTTATACTGACAAATATGCTTATTGACGGAGTAAACAAAAAATGATTTTAATGATGAAAGCAAACAGGGGTGTGCTTTGGCTCTTTCAAAAGAAAGAATTAATGACCGGCGAAGAATGCAGTGCTTTTTTGCAGTCATTTAATTCAGAGAATATTCCCCGTATACCCGTTGATATAAAAATGAAGCATTCTCAATATATCATAGAAAAGCATAAGGGCAGGACATGGCTGCTTTATAACACTTTATATAACAGTATGCTTACAATGTCCGACGGGGAGTATGAGCAGTATCGGGGACAGAAATTCGATGAACTTGATCTTGTTGAAGTGCTTACGGATAACGGATTTCTTATTCCGGAATATTCTGATGAATTTGAGCGTTATGATTATTATCAGAACAGATTATACGATCTGTTTCCGTCACCGTCGCATTACACAGTTGTTCTGACAACAAAATGTAATGCAAGATGTATCTATTGCTATGAAGAGGGTATCAGATACGAAGATATGTCTTTCCAAACAGCAGAGAGGTTATCGGAATTATTTCTGAGAACAGAAAAAGATATTGATATTACATGGTTTGGCGGAGAACCTCTTCTGAAAACGGAACTCATAGATGAGATTTCGGATATTCTGAATCGGAATAACAAAAGATTTAAAAGCGGTATCATTACAAATGGCAGTCTGCTCAGTGAGGAAATAATAAAAACAAAATTTAAAGATTGGCATATAGAGTGGGTACAAATTACAATAGACGGTATGGGGGAAGAATACTCAAAAAGAAAATGCTACTATAACAGCAAAGAAAACTATTTTGATATTATTATCAGAAATCTGGATATTCTTCTTGAAAACAGTATCAATGTAAGCGTAAGGCTTAACACAGACTCTGAAAACCGTGAAGAATGTTTAAGATTAGCACATTTTTTAAAAGATAAATATCCGGATAACAGGTATCTGACTGTTTATCCGGCATTTCTTACGGGAAATAAGCGAATGATACCTGATATGGACGAACGTATAAGTTATGTATCATCTATTTATAGGTTGTATCCTCCGGAGTCTGAATTATTGTCAGATAATCCAAAGGTAAATGCTTGTTTTTATCGGCAGCCGGGAGCTTTTGTTATTGATGCTGACGGAAGTATATTATGCTGTGACAGGGATATAGGTAAGCAAAAAACAAAAATAGGGACAGTTTATGATATAGAAAATTTTGACAGACTGAAAAAACCTGAATCAATCATTCCAAGGGTTCAGGAACAATGCAGAAATTGCGTTTATTATTCGAAATGTGCAGGAGGATGCAGAGACGCATATGAAGGTCAATGCAAATATGATGCATGTTTTATGGAAAGGTATAAAACAGAGTTTTTGATAAACAAAATAATAGGTGTTGATAGTGAGGGGACTGAATAATAATGACATTTGAAGCATTGTATTTTTCCGTCAAACGGAAAATTCAGGAACATCCTGAAATTGTTCTTGATAATAATTTGTTTGCTGTAACTTTAGAAGATATTTACGGTAATGCATTTTTTATACTTTGGAAAGACAATAAGTTTTCCGTTTTACCATACAAATATTATGATTGTGCTGTGTGTATTACGGCACCGCAAAATGCTCTGGAACTACTCTTTACAGAAAGACAGTATCTGTTTACTGCATATATGAATAAGGAAATGAACATAAAAGGATCTTTTGAGGATGTAATGACATTTCATAAAATTCTTTCATATTTTACAAAAAATAATTATTATGTTATACAGGAAGAAATAATTACAAATATGCTTCTGAAACAAGATTTGCTGAGAAGCGATTTGGGTATTATAATGGAATCTTTACATTTACTTCTTGCCAACAATCTGCTTGATATATCTGACGGTAATACATTGTTAACCTAGGCAGAAGAGTACTTGATATAGCATTTGTTGTGTGGTAGAATGAAAGGAGAACAGGTGAGAGGGGACGATGCCATGGGTGCATATCTTAATCCGGGCAG
>CACYDC010000192.1 GCA_902773025.1 uncultured Ruminococcus sp. | reverse complement strand
CGTGATAGGATCGGTGATGAGTATCGAGGTGCTAAGATTTCTTATTATGAGAATAAAAGATATCTCGAGACAAACAATGTTGTTTCTCTGTATAAGGCAATTGAATTCTGTGATGATGACATGCTTATGTTGGAGTGCGATATCTTTTATCATAAGGAGATGATCCAAAAACTCATGGCAGGTAAGGGAGATTGCTCGATTCTTGTGAGCCCGTTTAATCCGGAAACCATGGATGGTACTGTTATAGAGGTAGATGGAGATTGTGCGAAAGCTCTTATACTTGGAAAATGGCAGGAAGAAGGTTTCGATTATTCCAATACAAGAAAGACCGTTAACATGTATCGCTTTACGCGAAGTTTCACCCGGAAATATATGCCGTTAATAAAGTGGTATGTTGAGAATATGGGTGAAAACAGTTATTATGAAAAGGTTCTCGGGAGTCTGCTTTATCTGAGAGAAGTCGATGCCCGGGTCGTCGAGGTGCCGGAAGATATGTGGTGTGAAATAGACGATGCCGAAGATCTTGCACGCGCAAGAGCGCACTTTGCGTAAAACATTATCTAATAAGGGTCAAAAGACGGAAGGAACTTTGAAAGGCATATAACATGGCAAAGTCCAGAACACAAAAGGCTGCATTGAATACTGCAACGGCGGCACTATCGGAAGTAGTACTGTTAATATGCGGGCTGATATTGCCGCGTCTTATATTGGCGAATTTCGGATCAGCTTACAATGGGATTACATCATCTGCCAAGCAATTCCTAAGTGCTATTTCAATCTTAAATGTAGGAGTTGCCGGCTCGACCAGAGTAGCGCTGTATAAGACTTTGGCTGAAGATAATATTGAAGAATCCAGCGCCATTGTGAGAGCAACTGAAATTTATATGCGGAAGGTTGGAATGATTCTGGCTGCATATATAGTTGTTCTTGCAGTGGTATATCCTCTGGTAGTTGACACCGGGTATGGATGGCTTGATGTTGCGCTTTTGATCGTGGCAGCCGGTATAGGAACATTTGGGCAGTATTTTTTCGGTACAGCTTATCAGGCTTTTTTGTCCGCGAATCAGACAGTTTATATTTCTAACATCTTTATGATTATCGCGACAATACTTAATACTATAGTTTCCGCTGTTCTCATATATGCGGGATGCAGTATTCAGGTTGTTAAGCTTGGCAGTGCAGGTGTTTTATTCTTAAGACCTTTACTTCAAAATCTTTACGTTACAAAAAAATATAAAATAAACAAGAAATGTAAACCGAATACCCGGGCTTTATCCCAGCGCAGAGATGTAATGGCACATTCTATAGCCAATATTGTACATGACAATACGGATATTGTTGTACTTACGCTTTTTACGGATGTCAAAATCGTTTCTGTTTATACCGTTTATAATCTGGTTATGAATGCGCTGAAAAAAATGCAGCAGGTTTTTACAACGGGTACGGAGGCTGTATTCGGAAATATGTGGGCTAAAGGCGAAATTGATAAGATCAAAAGCTCGCTTGGCTACTATGAATATATTGTGACAAGCTTTATTTCTATAATATTTTCTACTTGTCTTGCAATGATTCTGCCGTTTGTTTCACTGTATGTTCATGGCGTTAATGATGTTGAATATGTTTTGCCGATGTACGCATTGATTATCACAACGGCACAGGCTTTTTTCTGCTTCAGGGCACCGTATCTGACACTGGTTCAGGGTGTTGGACATTATAAGCAGACAAAAAAAGGCGCATATCTGGAAGCAATCATTAATTTGACGACATCTATTGTGCTTGTTAACATAATCGGTATAGCGGGCGTGGCAATTGGCACGCTCCTGGCTAATATATTTCGCTCTTTCCAGTACGCTGTCTATATAGACAATAATCTGATTAAACGCGGTAAGAGTGTTTTTCTGCTTAAATTGGCATGGAGTCTCATGAACTGCTCGATAATTGTGCTTTCCGCATCAACGATTGTCAATAAATACGCTTATAAAGGATGGATCGAATGGGTCATATCCGCGATGGCAGTTACTGTTTTCAGTATTATAGTCACAGTGGTTTCTTCTTTAGTTTTCTACAGAAAAGACATGATCGGGGTTTAT
>CACYDC010000191.1 GCA_902773025.1 uncultured Ruminococcus sp. | reverse complement strand
ATATATGAAATAAAAATTTTAAGAGGGGTTTTTGTAATGATGTATCTCAGACAATATAAAAAAGAAGATGCTAAAACTATTATATCATGGTGCAGGGATGAACTTACATTCAGAAAATGGACTTCCGACAGATATGATTCATACCCGATTACCGAAAACGATATGAACTATAAGTATTTTGAGTGTAATGGTGATTGCAGTGAAAATGATAATTTCTATCCGATGACGGCTTGCAATGAAAGCGGTATAACAGGACATTTAATACTCAGATATGTCGGCGGTGATCATAGAATTCTTAGAATCGGTTTTGTAATTGTAGATGATAAAAAAAGGGGACAGGGCTTAGGTAAAGAAATGATAAAGCTTGCTGTGGATTATGCTTTCAGAATAGCAGGCGCAGAAAAAATAACGATAGGAGTATTTGAGAACAATAAATCTGCATATTATTGCTATAAGTCAGCCGGATTCAGGATAACTCAGCAGGAAAAGCAGGAAATCAGCGAAATCTTCGGGGAGAAATGGAAAATAGCTGAAATGGAGATAAATAGAAATGAGTATTTTTAAATATAATAAATACGTGTTGGTTACCGGATTTTTATTTGTTTATAATGCTAATAGACTTTTGATGATAAATAATGTACAATTATAATATCACTATGTGTATGTGATGAAAAAATAAATGAAGGGGAAATATTTATGAAAAAAACAGCAGCAATAATACTTGCAGCCGTAATGATGGTATTTGTTATCGCAGGCTGCTCAGGTACGAGTCCGTTTGTAGGCGATTGGACAGCATCATCAATAAAGCTTACTGAAGGCAGTTCCGTATCACTCAGCGAAATAGGTATGGGCGGAAGTATGGTTCTTTCCATAAAGAATGACGGTACATTTACATTGAAGATTCCGAACGAAACACCTTCTGATGGTAAATGGTCAGGCGACAATAATTCCATTACTCTTTCTGCTGCAAATGGAGAAAGCAAGGAAACTCTGAAATGTACGCTTGAAGACGGCAAGCTTGTAATGGATACTACCGGAATGGACAGCTTTGACGGCGGAAAGATAATATTCGAAAAAAAGTGATAAAGTAACATCCTTCTCCGGAGAGGAAACAGGAAAACTTCCTGTGGATACTCCGGAGTTTTTTTGTTTTACAGTGAGTGATAACAACAATTACCATTAATATTTGTGCAATATGATATAAAAAAATAAAAAAATACAGTTTTCAAGATAAATTATTAAAAACCTATAGATTTTTTTGAATAAATATGTTATTATCTATGGTGGTATTTGCTTTTACTTTACCCATTATTTTCCGTGAAACGGATCATATATATAATTATTATCGTAAAGGGTGTTTAAATAATGAATGAAAAAAGAATGATATTTGTTACATCACCGCCAGCATGCGGAAAAACAAAGCTTTCTAAGAAACTTGCTACAGAAATTAAGCATATAGTTTATCTTGATAAAGATACGTTGATTCCTCTTTCAAAACAGATTTTTAAAGTTGCCGGGGAACCTTATAACAGAAGTTCGGAATTTTTTGAAAAAGAAATCCGCGATTATGAATATGATGTGGTAATGGATCTTGCATTCGAGGCGCTTAAATATGAGGATCTGGTAATGGTCAATGCGCCGTTTACGAGAGAAATACGTGATAATGAGTATATTGCTCAGCTTCGGGAAAAACTAAAGGAGTATGATGCAAAGCTGTCTGTTATATGGATCGTGACGGATCCTGAAGTGTGCCATCAGAGAATGATCGACAGAGCATCCGACAGAGATACATGGAAGCTTGCACACTGGGATGAATATCTCAGTACTGTTAATTTCAATATTCCGGAGAATCTTCGTGATCCGGAAGACGAATATGCGCTGATTCTTTACCATAATTCGACTGACGAAATGGCTGCTGAGGATTTTGCAAAACTGCTTGATATTTTTCAGGAAGATTAAATAGTGTATTGTATTATGATGCATGATGATATGCGCTGCAAAGCAATGTCATGATGCCGGTGAATTGCGGCTTTAGCGGTTTGTTACGGCTGAAGCCGCTTATTGAATCTGAGAAGCTTTGCCTGGATGAGGCAAGGCTTTTTAAAGAAGAGAAGAAAGGAAAAATGATAATGCTTAGAGAAAACTGTTACCGTACAAAATACTGCGGAGAACTGAGAGAAAGCGATATAGATTCGCTTGTCAGGGTTGCAGGTTGGGTCGAGAATATACGCGACCACGGCGGTGTGATGTTCCTGGATATACGAGATCATTACGGCGTGGTACAGGTAGTCGTTCATGATGAAAAGCTGCTTGAAAATATAAATAAGGAATGTACCGTTACTGTAAGCGGAAAGGTAACAAAACGTGATGAGGATACAATAAATCCGAAGATAGAAACGGGTACTGTTGAAATACATTCCGAGGATATTACCGTTCTCGGTAAGGCACCCAATAATCTTCCTTTTGAAATACAGACTTCAACTGAGGTCAAGGAAGATGTTCGTCTGAAATATCGTTTTCTTGATCTTCGTAACCGTAAGGTCCATAACAATATAGTAATGCGCGCAAAGCTTATTTCTTTCCTTCGTGCTAAAATGACAGAAATGGGATTTCTGGAGATACAGACTCCGATTCTTTCATGTTCATCTCCTGAGGGTGCAAGAGATTATCTGATACCCAGCAGAAAGCATAAGGGAATGTTCTATGCGCTTCCGCAGGCACCTCAGATATTCAAACAGCTGCTTATGGTATCAGGATTTGATAAGTATTTCCAGATCGCCCCATGCTTCAGAGATGAGGATGCAAGAGCAGACCGTTCACCGGGAGAATTCTATCAGCTTGATTTTGAGATGTCATTTGCTGAACAGGAAGATGTCTTTGCTGTCGCTGAAGAAGTACTTTACGCTGCTTTTAAAGAATTTTCGGAAAAAGAGGTTTCAAAGCCTCCGTTCAGAAGAATACCTTATGCAGAGTCGATGCTGACCTACGGCACAGATAAGCCTGATTTGCGTAATCCGCTTCTGATAAAGGATATCAGCCCGATGTTTGAGGAAACTGATTTTGCACCGTTCAGAAAGAAAACAGTACGCTCGATCAATGTGCCCGGTGCATCCGCTCAGTCCAAGAAGTGGTTCAAGAACATGGAAGAATTTGCCCTTTCTATCGGGATGAAGGGACTCGGATATGTTAAGGTACGCGATGACATGACCTTTGACGGCCCGATTGATAAATTCCTCAAGGAAGGCGACAGGGAAAAGCTTATAGAAATAAACGGCTCCAAAGCAGGAGATGTAATATACTTTATAGCAGACAGCGAGGATATGGCTTCGAAGCTCGCAGGACAGATACGTACAGAGGTAGCGCAGCGTCTTGATCTGATAGATAAGAGCAGATTTGAGCTTTGCTTCATCACGGATTTCCCGATGTACGAGCGTGACGAGTCAACGGGTGAGATCATCTTTACACATAATCCGTTTTCTATGCCGCAGGGCGGTATGAAAGCGCTGATGGAAAAGGATCCGACAGAGATACTTGCTTATCAGTATGATATCGTTTGCAACGGAGTAGAGCTTAGCTCAGGCGCTGTACGTAACCACGATCTCGATATAATGATAAAGGCGTTTGAAATAGCAGGATATAATGAAGAAACACTTAAGGAAAAGTTCAAGTCGCTTTATACTGCATTCAAGTACGGCGCACCGCCGCATGCAGGTATGGCACCGGGACTTGACAGAATGTTGATGCTGCTTGCCGAGGAGGAAAATATCCGTGAGGTTATTGCATTCCCGATGAACAGCAATGCGCAGGATCTGCTTTTAGGTTCGCCGACAGAGGTTACCGAACAGCAGCTTCGTGAGGTGCATATAAAAATCAGATAATTTTCGGTTCGGAATACGGATTCGGAATTCGGGACGAAGGTTTCCGTTATTTCATTCCGTGTTCCGTTTTCTATAAGGAGGAGCATTATGGTAACTAAAGAAGAAATCATGAAAATTGCTATTCTATCCAAGCTTTCTGTTGAGGATGATGAAATAGATAAGCTCACAAAGGATATGGGAGAGATCATTTCTTTTGCAGATACGATCAATAACGCTGCGGATGAGGGAGTTGAATTTGATAATATCAATAATCTCTCCAATGCTTTCCGCGAGGATAAGGTAGTGCCGTCGCTTGAAAGGGAAAAAATTCTGGCTAATGCAAAGGACAGCGATGATGGCTGCTTTATGGTAAAGAATATAATGAAGTGAGTTTGACGTTTACTGCGGATAATACGCAGCGTAATTTGAGATAAAACAGATTATAACCGCTGCATAAAGAAAGGTTGAAGTAAATGAGTGAAAGTAAAATTGCAAGACTGCATGAAGGACTTGTAAGTAAAGAATTTTCATGCAGGGAGCTTACCGAAAAGTATATAGAAGCTGTAAATAAGGATAACGGCGCACTTAATGCCTATGTTACGGTAACACCGGAAACAGCGCTTGAAACTGCGTCGATAGTTGATGACAAAATTGCAAGGGGAGAGGAAATATCTATGCTTGAGGGTATACCTATGACTCTCAAGGACAATATTTCAACGGATGGGATACGTACGACCTGCTGTTCAAAGATCCTCGAGGATTATACTCCGATCTACGATGCTACAGTATGGAAAATACTTAAGGCGCAGAATGCCGTATTGCTCGGCAAAACAAATATGGACGAATTTGCAATGGGTTCCTCTTGTGAAACCTCTTATTTCGGAGGAGCAAAAAATCCTCATAATATCAATCACGTTGCCGGCGGTAGTTCCGGCGGTGTTGCAAGTGCTGTAGGAGGCAATATTGCAGTATACGGACTTGGTTCCGATACTGGCGGATCGATCCGTCAGCCGGCCTCATTCTGCGGTATAGTCGGTATGAAGCCTACATACGGCGCTGTTTCCAGATACGGACTTATTGCATACGCTTCAAGTCTTGACCAGATCGGTCCTATTACTACAAGTGTTGAGGATACTGCTGTTGTCTATGATGCGATCTCACAGTACGACACGATGGATTCTACCTCACAGGGCAGAAAAGGTGAGAGTGTGCGCAGTACTCTGAAAAATGATATCAAAGGAATGAAAATAGGTATCGCAAGAGAATATCTTGAGGGTATACGTGATGATGTCAGAAACGCAGTCGAGGAGGCAGTTGAGGTTTATAGATCACTTGGCGCTGAGATCGTTTACTTTGATCTTCCGTCGCTTAAATATGCTCTTCCGGTATACTATATTATCGCCTGCGCAGAAGCTTCATCCAACCTCGGCAGATATGACGGTATACGGTACGGTTACAAGGCTCAGAATTATCGTGATGTTAATGATATGGTAAAGAAAACAAGGAGTACAGGCTTCGGTGATGAAGTAAAAAGAAGAATACTCCTCGGAACATATGTGCTCAGCTCCGGCTATTATGATGCGTATTATAAAAAGGCGCAGAACCTCAGGGGAAAGATCGTACAGTCATTCAAAAAAGCATTTGAGGTATGCGATGTTATTCTTGCCCCGACTGTGCCTATGACGGCTTTTGAAAACGGACACGCTGTCAGCGACCCTGTAGAAACATATATGACTGATATATGTACTGTGCCGGTAAATATTTGCGGACTTCCCGGTATTTCTGTTCCATGCGGCTTTGATAACAAGGGTATGCCGATAGGTATGCAGCTTATCGGTGACAGCTTCTGCGAATCAAAGATACTCAATGCTGCTTGGCAGTATGAGAAAGCTGCCGGCAAATTCAAGCCAGCCGGTTTCGGCGTGAAGCTCTGATAACGGGAGGGAAAGAAAATGAAATATGAACTTGTTGCAGGTTTTGAAACTCATGTGGAACTTGCTACCGATACAAAAATATTCTGCTCCTGTACGACTCAGTTCGGCGGAGAACCTAATACACATTGCTGTCCTATATGCATAGGATTGCCCGGAACACTTCCGAAGCTTAATAAAAAGGTAGTAGAATATGCTATCCGCGCTGGTCTTGCGACTAACTGTGAAATTGCAGAAATATCTAAAATGGACAGAAAAAATTACTGCTATCCGGATCTTCCGAAAGCATATCAGATATCCCAATACGATAAGCCGCTTTGCGAGCATGGATACATACAGCTTTCAAACGGCAGGAAAATACGTATTCTCAGAATTCATATCGAGGAAGATGCCGGAAAGCTTGTACACCGCAGAGGAGATACTCTTGTCGATTACAACAGAGGCGGAGTACCGCTGATCGAGATAGTTACGGAGCCTGATTTCCGCAGTGTAGACGAAGCAAAGGAATACGTTGAAAAGCTTCAGAATATCATGCGCTATATCGGTGTATCAGATTGTAAAATGCAGGAAGGATCAATGCGCTGCGATGTAAACATATCTGTTCGTCCTGAAGGAAGCGAAAAGCTTGGTACAAGGACCGAAATAAAAAATATGAACTCCATTACCTTTATTGCAAAGGCAATGGAATATGAATACGGCAGACAGGTCGATCTGATCGAAAGCGGCGAAAAGGTAATACAGGAAACCCTGCGTTATGATGACGCTACGAATACTACATCCGGTATGAGAGGCAAAGAGGATGCAAACGATTACCGTTATTTCCGTGATCCGGATCTTGTTACTATAAATGTACCTCGCAGTCTTGTTGATGAGATCAGGGAAAGTCTTCCGGAACTGCCTGAGGAAAAGAAAGAACGCTATATCAATGAACTGGGACTTCCCGAAGCCGACGCGCTTCTTCTGACAAAATACAGAAAGATCGCCGAGTATTTTGAAAGTGCTTCCGAAGGAACAAAAACTCCGAAAACCGCGGCTAATTTCATTATAGGACAGATATTCCGAACAGTCGAAACAGAATCTGAAAAGGAACAGTTTGATGTGAGTGTATCTGCTGAAAATCTCAGGGAGCTTATTACGCTGCTTGACAGCGGTAAAATAAGAATGAACCTTGCAAAGTCAACACTTGACAAGATGCTTGAAACAGGTAAAAAAGCAAGTGAACTGATAGATGAAAAGGATATGGGCGGACTCGATGAGGGTGCCCTTGATGAATTGTGCAGACAGGCTGTGGAGAATAATCCAAAGGCTGTGAGCGATTATCTTGCAGGTAAGGAAAAGGCTGTCAAGGCAATGGTAGGCTTTGTAATGAAAAACAGCAGAGGCAAAGCTGATGCCGCCCTTGCAGAACAGAAAATTATTAAACTAGTCAAGAATAGCTGATTTTTTGCCCGGATATAAATCTATAGAAAATAATAGTACATGAAAAATAGCAGCCTGCTGCGCAGATGTTACTCTGCGGCAGGCTGCTGTATAGTTTATTGCGGATAATTTTCATTTTGCCTAATATTGTCAGATGTCAGCTGATTGTTATCAGTTATCTCATTCGGATCTGATACCTCAAAGCTTCGTTCATTGTATTCGCTGTAGTATTCCGGCTGACGGTATGTATAGCTTTCCTTGGTTTCTTCTATAGAATTCTTTAAGCTTTTGAATTTGATAATCGTTGCGATGCATGAAAAAGAACACAGAATGATGAAATATACCAAAAGAAAAATAATTGAATTTAAGAAATATGTGGACTTCATTAATTCAGAAAAATAAATTATTGGCTGGAAACCGCTTTTCATACAGTATCTGGAACTATACGTTATTAAAAATAATAATCCGCCTATGACAGCTGAAATAACAGAAACGGCAATAACGCTTTTAATGATAGAAACAGCAGAATTCTTTGCCTCGTTATCGTAATTGCTGTAATTTGTATAAATCTGAATGGTTACAATTATGAAAATCGCGGAAATGATACATGACAGAGCAAGAAAGCCTATATTTACCGGGTAAATCAGTGAATTTAATAGATAATACTGCGAATTATCCGAGGAAGATTTTATGAAGGAAGAAGTATGTACGATATTGCTGTATTCAAGGTTATATGCCCTGTAGCCCATGCTTGTTATATAGTTCTTAAAAGTCTCCTTTTCTTCTTCACTGCCGGTTTTGTATGTTACGTATATAAAGCTGTTTTGCGGATACAGATCGAAATTGCTCCTTTTCATTGCAGATACGGTCACATCGTTATGAAGAAGATATATACAAGGTGAATTAGTATAACGGGCATACGCCGATTCATCTGAGAATCTCTCTCTGAAATCGATAGAATAGTAAGGTAAGAGGAGTTTTCCTATTACTTTTACAGTCATTCTTCCGCGCGGTTTATCATATTGATCAGCTTGAATAAATTCTTCAACGTCCTCAGGGGATTCAAGCTCCGTAATCCTTTCACGCGGATCAGCACCTCTCGATTCTATTTCTATAGTATCGCCTATACTTACATCGTTGAAAATCATTCCGCATACAACAGCCTCAGGGTATTCGCCGGAAGATTCATGTCCGCTGAACCATTGTCCTTCAATCTGATCTGTGCGGATAAGATCATATGTTTCGGGATAGGCTGTTTTTAATTCAAAAGAATTGTTATAATAAGAGGCTTCAGCCAGATCAAAACCAAATACATTCTCTATTGATTGATGCTCCTTATAGCTTTCAAGCAGATCAGAAGCATAGTAATATAAGTGTTTATCATCAAGCTCCGACATCTGGTAAGAAAGGTTTCTGGAAAGCGCAACACAGTCACTTTGGACTATGGCAGGATCGTGGCTGATCTGAAACCCATTCACATTGTTATAGGTGTCATCAAAAAATGACAATTCCTTGAAAAAAAATATAGACAACAGAATTATGGATATGACAGCAGAGGATATGAATAACGAATTTTTCTTTGCAGTATTCAGATTTTTTGAAGAAAGTGATTTGACTTTTTTCATGAATAATCCTGCCTTTCTTATTAAAATATACTTTACCTATACATTAATGATAAATACTAAATATAAAAATGTCAATGATGAATTAAATAAAAAATTCACACATGAAAAAAATAAAAAAATTGCTGAGTACAAAAATTATTTCTTGACATTATATATGAAGCTGTGTTAAAATGGGTACTTGTAGGCAAGCAGACTGATTTAAAGGATTCAGTCGTTATTAACAACAAAAATGCTTTTATATTGTTAATAATAACATCAAAAATGCATAAAGCTTCTGAAGAAGTGCAGAAATGCTTTTGATATCCTTGTGGTAGTCAGGTTGTGTGCCGGCAATACTTAAAAAATATGCAAGGAGGTGCAATAATGCCAACGTTTAACCAGTTAGTTCGTAAGGGCAGAGAGGTTTCTGAAAAGAAAGCAAAGGCTCCTGCACTGCTCAAGGGTTGGAACTCAAAAAAGAGAAGAGCAATCGATCAGAATTCACCACAGAAGAGAGGCGTGTGCACAGCTGTTAAGACCGCTACACCTAAAAAGCCTAACTCAGCTATCCGTAAGATCGCCAGAGTAAGACTT
>CACYDC010000190.1 GCA_902773025.1 uncultured Ruminococcus sp. | reverse complement strand
TGATTAGGGTCATTTTCTTTTTTGGTTCTGTGCAGCATAAGATAGCATCCGTCTTTTTCAATATAACAAAGAGTTGTTAGTTCTGTTTCCATTGTTGACCTCCGTATGAATTATATATATATTATTCTAATATTATAATACATTTTTCTTTAATGATACACTAATTGTTTTTCTACTATAAGTTGATATAAATAAAACCATACTAATTGTATAATAAATATTTAAAAAAGCACTTGCTTTTTAATGATTAATGTGCTATAATCAATTTCGTTGTTGAGGGATAACTCAATCAGATATGGGAGCATAGCTCAGCTGGGAGAGCATCTGCCTTACAAGCAGAGGGTCATAGGTTCGAGCCCTATTGTTCCCACCAAAGCGAAAATCCTGTCGATGTGATCGGCGGGATTTTCGCTTTATATATTCATTTTAGCATCAGTATTTCAGGCGCAATTATAACCGCAAAGTATGTCCCCCGGGTCTGGCCTGCCGGCTCGGTCGGCGCTGCTGCTGCGCAGCGGTGTCCACAGGACACCGCGCCCTCTTAGACGGCGGGAGCCATATATCCGTTCGGTGGGAGTAAAATCTCCCACTGAACGTCAGCAAGCCTACGGCTTGCCTTTGCTTGTTGAAAGCAAAGCTTTTAATTGCTCTGAGGATAATGCTGACGTTGGCTGCGTTAAAAAGTTTTGAGTGATTAACAGATTGTATTTATATGAATTAAATCTTAGTACAGGTATTGCATTGTTTGCAATATGATTATATAATAAGTATTGCTATGGTTTTACAGAAAAAGCTGAAAGGATTGAAAAAAATGGCACAGCAGAAAAAACTCGTTGAGGCAATTACTTCGAGAGATGAAGATTTTGCAAAATGGTATACAGATATTGTAAAAAAAGCGGAACTGGCCGATTATTCCGGTATAAAGGGCTGTATGGTTATCCGTCCGCACGGTTATGCAATATGGGAAAACATACAGAAGGATCTTGACAGAAGGTTCAAGAAAACAGGACACGAAAATGTCTATATGCCTATGTTTATTCCAGAAAGCCTTCTACAAAAGGAAAAAGATCATGTTGAGGGTTTTGCACCAGAATGTGCATGGGTCACGGTTGGCGGAAGCGAAAATCTTAATGAAAGACTTGCTGTTCGTCCGACTTCGGAAACACTGTTTTGTGAGCATTTTGCAAAGGTGATAAATTCATACCGCGATCTTCCGAAGCTTTATAATCAGTGGTGCTCCGTTGTTCGTTGGGAAAAGACAACACGGCCTTTCCTGAGAACTTCTGAATTCCTGTGGCAGGAAGGACACACTATGCACGAAACTGCTGAGGAAGCGCAGGAAGAAACACAGCGTATGCTTCAGGTTTATACGGACTTTTATAAGGAAACTCTTGCTATTCCGGCTGTTACCGGAAGAAAAACCGAGAAAGAAAAATTCGCCGGCGCAATAGCAACATATACTATCGAACCGATGATGCATAATGGAGTGGCGCTGCAAGGCGGTACTTCTCATTTCTTCGGAGATGGCTTTGCAAGAAGCTTTGATATAAAATTTGCCGGCAGAGATAATACACTTCAATATCCGTTCCAGACCTCATGGGGTGTATCAACAAGAATGATCGGTGCGCTTATCATGGTACACAGTGATGATGACGGACTTGTACTTCCGCCTAAGATAGCGCCTATACAAGTGGCGGTTGTTCCTATAGCGCAGAAAAAGGAAGGCGTACTCGAAAAGGCAAACGAGCTAAAAGACAGACTGATCGATGCTGATTACAGGGTTAAGCTTGACGACAGCGATAAAGCCCCCGGTTGGAAATTCAGTCAGTATGAAATGCTTGGTGTTCCGATCAGAATTGAGATCGGTCCTAAGGATATTGAAAACAACCAGTGTGTAATGGTAAGACGTGATACAAGAGAAAAGAAATTCGTTTCTCTGGATAATATTGAAGACGCTGTAAAGGAGCTTCTTTCTGATATTCACGACAGTATGTATAATGCCGCGCTTGAAAATCTGCACAACAAAACATTTGAAGCGCGTACTCATGAGGAATTTCTTGACATTGCCGCTAACAAGCCCGGGTTCATTAAGGCCATGTGGTGCGGCGACAGTGCGTGCGAGGATCAGCTTAAGGATGAAACAGGCGGTGTAAAATCAAGATGTATTCCGTTTGTTGAGGATCATCTTTGCGATGTATGCGTTTGCTGCGGAAAGCCCGCAAAACACATGGTTTACTGGGGCAGACAATACTGATTTATTAGTATTATAATTAATCATGAAATAAAAAGCATCGGCTTTGTTGTGATTTGCAGCAAGCCGATGTTTTTTCTGTTTATCTGGTTTATCATGACATGATTTCATCATAAGCCTTTTTTAAGGCGAATACCTTTCGCGCAACCTCATCAAATTTGTCAGGCG
>CACYDC010000189.1 GCA_902773025.1 uncultured Ruminococcus sp. | reverse complement strand
TTAAAAATTATTTACGAAATTATACGACCATCGCTGATTTTTATACTTCTTTTTGCCCTTGCCGCTATATCATTATCATGTGTTATCATTACCACCGTTACACCCTCTCGATTCATTGATTCTATTACTTCAAGAACATCATTCCCTGATGCTTTATCAAGACTTCCTGTAGGTTCATCTGCGAGCAGTATTTTTGGCTCAGCTGCAATCGCTCTTGCAATTGCTGTTCGCTGCTGCTGCCCTCCTGATAATTCTGTCGGTCTATGATTCTTTCTTGAAGAAAGACCTACCTGTGCCAATGCTTTTTCTGCCGCAGATATACGAACACTTTTGCTTATTCCTCGGTATATAAGCGGCAGCTCCACATTTTCAATCGCACTCAGCGATGGTATCAGATTGAAACTCTGAAATATAAAGCCTATTACCCTGCTTCGTATATATGCCGTCTTTCTCTCATTTATATGTGTAATATCTATTCCGTCAAGAATATATTCGCCGCTGTCCGGATAATCAAGACATCCTATGATATTCATAAGTGTTGACTTCCCTGAGCCGGACTGTCCGATTATTGATACAAATTCCCCTTGTCCGATATCAAAGCTTATATTTTTTAAGGCGTGAACCGTTTCACCCCTTGTTATATAATCCTTGTTCAGTTTTCTTAAAGTTATTACTGATTTCATAGCACACACCTTTTTTCTATGTTTTCGTATTTTTCTCCTAACATTTATTTTTTTCATTATCCGAATGTTTATTCATTTTTATTCTTTTAATAAATACCAAAGGCCTTGCCTTCATCAAGCAAAGCCTTAAATATCCTTCTGATTCATATATTTATCTTTTTTTGTTATCAGGCCGGTCAAATATATTAGTCCTCTGCGACACCGGTTTTCCGGTACGATCAAATGTACGTGTCTGCTGCGATACAGGCTTCCCGGGTCTTTGTACGCTTCTCTCCGGGCTTCGGTTTTGGGGAACTGTTTTCTTTGTTTCTGTTCGCTGAGATGTTTTTTTCCCTTCCTTTACATATCGTATATCTGCCTGTCTTCTGCGCTCTGCTGCCATGGCAATCGCTTTATCACGCTTCCTTCTGCGCTGCTTCGGTTCAATTACCAATATATATGCGCTTGTAAGTATTACAACACCAAGATCAATCAGTATTATCAGTATTGTCAAAAACGCATATCCGAGCGAAAAACTGCCGCCGTTTTCTTCCTCCGGCAGATCAAGCTTTTTATTTTCCTGAAAAGGCGGAAGATTTCTCAGCTGATCTTCATCCTTGCCGTTCCTCGCTGCATATTCCTTGATATACTTACTGTTATCACTATAAAACTTAAGCTTTGGGGTCAGCGTAAACGCATTATCTTCAAGCGCAGTCGGGTTTTTATAGAAAACTGCTGAATCTAAATTCGGACACTCACAAAATGAAGACGCTACAAGCTTCGTATCACCTTTGAATTCTGCAATCATAAGCTTATTACATCCTACAAATGCATTTTTTTCTATCTCTTTCAGACTTTCCGGAAATACTACCCTTTTTATTTCTGTGCAATCTTTAAATGCATTTTCCTCTATTTTTTTTACAGAATTTCCTAAATCTATCTTTTTAAGTCTATTACATGAATCAAATGCATTTCTTTTTATGCTCGATACTGATGACGGTACTGCGAAATTTTCAATCCCCGATCCCTCGAATACTGATACGCTCATTGTGTCAACTCCCTGTGGGAAATCAACATTCTTCAGAGATTTGCATCCTGCAAATGCACGATCACCTATCTGTGTAACTGACGCAGGTATGTATATATTGCTCAGCGATTCACAATCTTCAAATGCAGATGCCGCAATTTCATTTGCTGTTCCCGGAAGCATGACCTGCTTTATACTCTTATTCCCCGCAAAGCAGCGGCAGCCTATTTTTTTTACTTTATTTGGTATGCTTTTTACATCTGTATCTCCTGTATACTTTATAAGTATTCCATCTCCGACTGTAATAAATTCTTCTTTATTGAAATTCATCCATTTAGTGTTTTCAAGCGCATATCCGCCAAAGTATTTCAATGTCTTTGGTATCTGTGGGTCTGACAATTCTGTGCAATTCAGAAATGCATAGTCGTCGATCTTGTCAAGGCTGTTAGGAAGCTGCAGCTTCTCTATCGATCTGCATCCCGAAAATGCGAATTTTCCTATAACTTGTATTCCATCGTCTATGTTAATTTCTTTAAGTGAGATGCATCCCGAAAATGCACTGTCACCAATTCTTTGGACACTTCCGGGAATCTGGATCGTTTTCAGCGATCTGCAGTTTTCAAACGCACAATTTCCGACTTCCTTTATACTTGAAGACAACTTCAGTTCTTTTATTTCCTCATTACCTCTGAATGCGCCCGCTCCTATTGATGTTATAGGAATAGATTCAACAGTGGGATTAATCATCACCTTCAAACTCTGACCTACATAACTGATTATCTGGGCAGAGTTTCCATCTTCAGAAATAAGATATTTAAAATCGCCGTTGTCAATTATATTCTTGGCTGATACAGTCATCGGTGTATTAATACTTGTAAAGCTTATAAATAATGCAGCTATTACCATCCCTATTTTCTTTTTCATTTTTTTATCACCTGTTTTATTTTCTGTTATCAATATTGTATCTGTATTCCTTCGGTGTCATATTATACTTTTTCTTGAATATCCTGTTGAAGTAGGACAGATTTGTTATTCCTATCCTCGAAGCAACCTCTGTGATCTGCATTCCTGTTGTAAGCAATAAATTTGTTGCAATATTCAATCGATAATCATTAATGTATTCAATACACGTTGTTCCCATGTATTTTTTGAAAAAACGCATAAAATAATGCTTGCTCAGATCTACACATTCTGCCAGATCATCTATTGTTATTGTTCTCATATAATTTGCTTCTATATAATCAAGAATCGTTTTTATATTTCTTGTTGTATTATCCTTTATAGTCTGATCGTGTATTTCCCGTTTGAAAAAAAAGCTGAACAATATATGAAACATTTCAAATAATCCGGATTTGATCTTTAATTCATAAAATCCGCTTTTTTTATCATATTCATCTATTAGCATTTTTACCGTGCTTCTCAGTTCCTCGTAATGCGGATGATCAGGGGATATAACAACAGGATTTATATACATCCCTTCCAGAAAGGGCATAAGATACTTTATTGAACAAGCATCTGTATTATTGCTCGTCAGCATACTCATGTTAAATATTACCGTCTTGAATATGCTTCGCTCGTCATCCTTCTGCTTGAAAGAATGAAGCAGACATGGATTGATTATTATTATATCTCCTGCTTTTACATGATATTTTTCCAGATCTATGAATTCTTCAAATTCTCCGCTTTCAACATAAACTATCTCCATCTCTTCATGCCAATGCATAGGATATGTTGTATAAAAATCAGGCATAACGGTTCGCGCTACCATATATGGCAATAAAAAATCACCCTTCTGGCCTGTTTCCTTCAGGCTTTGTAATTCTTCCTGCTGCATTTTTCCTTCCTCCTTATGATATGCCCTTCTTTTACGATAATCTTTTTTTATTTAAAAGCTTGAACATACTATTCTCCGTTATTATTCCATCTTAAACGCTATTAATCAAAAAAAGTAATACAATAGTATTATAATACTACATAAATCAATCTACAATGATAATAAAGTATCGCTTATGATACTATAATTACTTTTGCAAGAAAATATTCTTTCGCTTGCAATTTGTTTTGTCAAAATTATGTTAAAACTGCTAAATATTGTAGAAATATATGCATTTAATATACCTTATTTGCAATTCCTGTTGATAAATCTTTGAATTTTTGATTTTTTCTCTTGTATGTACGACTATTTCATGTTATAATTAATTAGTTTGTATTGAAATGCATTATTGCAGATAAGGTACGGCGTCAATTTTTTACAAAAAGGAAAGGGTTGTAACAGATGTACAAGATAGTCAGAAAAAAAGTACTCAATCCGACAGTTACTCTGATGGACATTGAGGCTCCGCTTATAGCTAAAAAAGCTGAGCCTGGACAGTTTATTATTTTCAGAGCTAAGGAAGACAGTGAACGTGTTCCTCTTACGATCGCTGATTTCGACAGAGATAAGGGTACTGTAACAATTATTTTCCAGATTGTAGGCGGTGCTACTATGGAACTTAACTCTCTGAACGAGGGCGACTGCCTGCATGATTTCGTTGGTCCTCTGGGAAAACCCAGCGAAACCGATGGTCTTAAAAAGGTAGCTGTCGTTGGCGGCGGTGTGGGCTGCGCAATTGCTTATCCTATCGCTAAAAAACTTCATAATCTCGGATGTGAGGTTCACAGCATAGTCGGCTTCAGAAATAAGGACCTTGTAATACTTGAGGATGAATTTAAAAATGTAAGCGATAAGCTTTGTATGATGACTGATGACGGAAGCTACGGCACTAAGGGTCTTGTTACGAATGCGCTTGAGGAACTCATAAAAGAGGGTAATCAGTATGATGAAGTCATCGCTATTGGTCCTGTCATTATGATGAAATTCGTGTGTATGCTTACAAAAAAATATGACATTAAAACAATTGTAAGCATGAATCCTATAATGATTGATGGTACGGGAATGTGCGGCGGATGCCGTCTGACTGTCGGAGGAGAAACTAAATTTGCTTGTGTTGACGGTCCAGATTTTGACGGTCATCTTGTTGATTTTGATGAAGCAATGCACAGAGGTACGATGTACAGGGATTTTGAAGCCCATGCACGTGAATCATCATGTAATCTTCTTAATAAGGAGGTAAAATAATTATGGCTATCAATAAAAATATGGATCCGAAAAAGTGTCCTATGCCTGTGCAGGATCCTATGATAAGACGTAATAACTTTGAAGAGGTTGCTCTCGGATATACGTATGAAATGGCTGTGAATGAGGCTAAACGATGCCTTAACTGCAAAAATAAGCCTTGCCGCAGCGCCTGTCCCGTTCAGATCGATATCCCTGCTTTTATTGAAAGAGTTGCTGACGAAGACATGGAAGGTGCTTATAAGATTATTTCTCAATCAAGCTCGCTTCCTGCTGTATGCGGAAGAGTATGTCCTCAGGAAAAACAGTGTGAAAGTAAGTGTGTAAGAGGTATCAAGGGTGAGTCCGTTGGTATTGGCAGACTTGAAAGATTCGTAGCTGACTGGCACCGTGAACACTGTAAAGAAGCACCCGAAATGCCTGTACAGAACGGTCATAAGGTAGCAATAATCGGCGCAGGCCCGAGCGGTCTGACAGCAGCAGGCGATCTTGCAAAGCTGGGTTATAAAGTTACAGTTTACGAAGCACTTCATCTTGCCGGCGGCGTACTCGTATATGGTATTCCCGAGTTCAGACTGCCTAAGATTATTGTTCAGAAGGAAATTGATAATCTCAAAGCAATTGGTGTAGATGTGGAAACAAATATGGTTATAGGTAAAGTCCTGACCATAGACGAGTTGTTTGAAATGGGCAATGAAGCAGTCTATATCGGCAGCGGCGCCGGTCTTCCCCGCTTTATGAATATTCCAGGTGAAAGCCTTAAGGGTGTTTATTCGGCTAACGAATATCTCACTCGTATCAACCTCATGAAAGCTTATCTTCCGGACAGCAAAACTCCTATCAAACATAGCAAAAAGGTTGCTGTCGTCGGCGGAGGAAACGTTGCAATGGATGCCGCAAGAAGCGCAAAAAGAATGGGCGCTGACGAGGTTTATATCGTATACCGCCGCGGCATGGAAGAGCTGCCTGCCCGTAAAGAAGAGGTTGAACACGCTGAAGAAGAAGGTATTATCTTTAAGACTCTTACTAATCCTGTTGAGGTTCTCGGAAATGAAGCAGGCGAAGTTTGCGGTATGAAGTGTGTTGAAATGGAGCTTGGCGAGCCTGATGCAAGCGGCAGACGCAGACCTGTTACAAAGGAAAACAGTGAATTTATTCTTAACGTTGACACTATGATCATGGCTATCGGCACAAGTCCGAACCCGCTTATCAGAAGCACTACTCCTGGACTTGAAACTAATACTAAGGGATGTATCGTAACAGACGGTGACAACGGACTGACAACACGTGAAGGCGTTTATGCAGGCGGTGATGCTGTTACAGGCGCAGCTACAGTTATTCTCGCTATGGGTGCCGGTAAAGCCGCAGCTAAGGCAATTGATGAATATATCAAAAACAAATCATAACATTGTTCCTTATTAAATAAGGCAGGCCTTTCTTTTTGTATAGTAAAACCACTCGCTAGGCGAGTGGTTGTTTATTATATTTTTACAACATATATCCGCAAAGCATGCCCACGGCTTACATTTGCTTGTTCAAAGCTTCAAAAAAACCCGGATGGAACTGATGTTCCTTCCGGGAATTCTTTATGTTTCACCATACATAAACTGAAATAAAACAGCTGTTAGTATGAATCAGACAGCTCTTGTAACCTTGCCTGAACGCAGACAACGGGTGCATACATTAACTCTCTTGGGTGTACCGTTAACGATAGCCTTTACTTTGACAACGTTCGGCTTCCAAGCTCTGTTAGAGCGTCTATGTGAGTGAGAAACCTTTATACCAAAGGTTACTCCCTTATTGCAAATTTCACACTTT
>CACYDC010000188.1 GCA_902773025.1 uncultured Ruminococcus sp. | reverse complement strand
GGCTGCTGATATTGCGGCTGCTCGTACTGTGGCTGCTGATATTGCGGCTGCTCGTACTGCGGCTGCTGATATTGAGGCTGTTCGTACTGTGGCTGCTGATATTGCGGCTGTTCATACTGTGGCTGCTGATATTGCGGCTGTTCGTACTGTGGCTGCTGATACTGAGGCTGCTGCATATACTGCTTAATATATTGAGGCTGACTGAATTGCTGAGAAAAGTTATCATCATAGTCTTGGGAGCCGTTTTCGTAGTTCTGACTAAGATCTGCAAAAATTGTCGGCTGTTCAACTTGCGGCTGCTGATACTGCTGTCCGATCGGACGGCCATACTGATCATATTCTATTTTTGGTTTTTCGGGTTCTGGAGCATTAAGGTCCGGCATAAAAGCAGACTTAAATTCCTTTGAACCGCAGGATATACAAAATCCTGCACCGTCAGGAAGTGATGCACCGCATGAAGCACATATTTTCATAATACCCTCCTGTATTTTAATGTGGGTCAAAACATCTTTTTTCTCGATTTACGAGCGGATCATCCAAAGATCCTTATTTACAATTATATTACAAATAAACTAAATATGTCAATATGTCATTGAAATTTATGTACAAAATAAAATTTGTATCGTAATTACGCGTATAAAGCTATGTGTAATATAGGAAGTTACGTCAGATCAAGTGATTAAAAAGTATCATTTTATCAATGCGCATACTGCATCGCCCATTTCTGATGTAGAAACTTTTCTTGTGCCTTCGGTATAGATATCGGGAGTTCTTGTTGTTTTAAGCACTTCTGCGACGGCAGATTCGATTGCATCTGCTGCTGCCGGTTCTTCAAGAGAGTAGCGGAGCATCATTGCAACTGAAAGGATAGTAGCAAGAGGATTTGCGATTCCCTGTCCGGCAATATCGGGCGCGCTGCCATGGATAGGCTCATACATACCGAGTTTTGTACTGTTAAGGCTTGCTGAAGCGAGCATTCCTATAGAACCGCTTATCATTGAAGCTTCATCGGAAAGAATATCGCCGAAAATATTTGAAGTTACGATAACGTCAAATTGTTTTGGATTTCTGACAAGCTGCATTGCGCAGTTATCTACATAAAGATGATTTAATTCTACCTCAGGGTATTCCTTAGAAAGCTCTATCATAGTTTTTCTCCATAGTCTGGAGGAATCAAGAACGTTAGCTTTATCAACGCTTGTCAGTTTCTTGTTTCTTTTCATTGCCATATCAAAGGCGACTCTGCCTATTCTTTCGATTTCGGTAACATTATACTTTTCGGTATCGTATGCAGCGGCAACACCATCTTCCTCAAAATTTCCTCTTTTGCCGAAGTAAATACCGCCGGTCAGTTCACGGACGATCATAATATCCATTGCATCGCCTATAATGTCGGCTCTGAGGGGAGAAGCGTCACGCAGCGGTTCAAATATAACAGCCGGGCGCAGATTTGCAAACAAGCCCAATGCCCCGCGGATACCGAGCAATCCTGCTTCCGGGCGGTTATTTCCGGGCTGTGTATCCCATTTAGGACCTCCGACAGCGCCGAGAAGAACGCTGTCGCTTGCCTTGCATTTATCGATTGTTTCCTGAGGCAGTGGCACGCCCGTAGTATCGATCGCGCATCCTCCGAGGAGAGCGTCAGTATAGTTTATACCGAAGCCATATTTTTCTGCTGTTACATTGAGGACCTTAACAGCCTCGTTAACGATTTCCGGGCCGATACCGTCGCCTTTAAGAAGGGTAATATTGTAAGTTTTCATTGTTTATTCTCCTATCATTTGAATATTGTATTACCTATTATAATTCTCTTTTTCGGATTAGTCAAGGCATCCTGCGTGCCGCCGGTGTCGTGTTGGGGCGCTGGGTCTCGCCTGCCGGCTCGGTCGGCGCTGCTGCTGCGCAGCGGTGTTCACCGGACACCCGCGCCCCCAAACCCCGCCGGGGCTGCTCGCCCCGGACCCTCGGCAGGGGCAAGCGGCCCATGCACCCGCTGATTTTGGAAAAAACTAATCTAGTGACAAAACACAAAAGTTTCGACGGCCTGTATCGTGACTGCGTAAAAAATTACGTAAATAAGTTGCTAATGCAGCAACGCGGAAGAAACACGGTAACGCAGATTTATAGCGAACGTAGTGAGCGGCTACGCGAACATGACACCGGCGGGCACGCCGGCGCTCACTGCGTAGTAAGCGTAATTAAGTTGCTCCCGCGGTTCTGAAATATCGCGTAATAACGTTTCAGTGTTGTCCATTATTTATTTGAGAATAGTATAAAATTCTGAAAATTGATTTTCGCGCGGCTCAAAGCGCAGTATCATTTCTTGATCATATTTTTGACAAGACTAATGCTATCACGCAATTCCTTGTTTTTTATGTTAAGCAAGGCGAAAATCAGGTTTGGCAGAATAATACATATTGCCAGTCTTATGATGAATGTCAGCCATCCGCCAAGATTTATAAAATTGCAAATAAATGCAGTTATAACGCATATGACCAATGATACGGCGATATAGTACAGAAGCATTTTGAGGTATTCACGCAAAAGCTCTTTTTTGAAAACGCAGCTGAAGAGATTATGTATCAGCCAGGGCATTCCGATCACAAGTGTGGAAATAACCGTTGAAAGCAATACGCCGTATATCCCCAGGAAATTAACCATAATAAGATTCATTGCGAGATTAGTTCCGGCCGTTATCAAGGGTCTGAAACGATCCTTGTGCCAGATTCCGGCAGCGTCTTTATATGTATTCAGAAGCTGATTGATCTCAAAGGTATAAAAATATATTACAAATAAAACAACAGCGGTATAATCCAGCATATATTCCATTCCCATCCATATTTCCATAAATGGCTGATATACGCACAAAAAACAGCAGCTGCAAAAGCATGATACAAAACAAATAACAAAAGTAAATTTTTTCAGATCAGAAAAATTCTTTTTTTCGCTTTCTACGATCAGACTATTGCCTATTCCGGCAGTAACGGATGTAAAGATTACCGTAATAAAGCTGATCACTGAAGCCATGATATAATAATAATTCTGATAAACAGCCAGAATTGTCAGTCCGAGGAAGGTCGATATGACAATAGTGTCCACAGAGTTTACGATTATCTCTCCGACCTTTGCTGTAAACAGATCCTTGATCCTTGTATTAAGGTCGGTCTTTTTTTCATTATCAAGTATACCCGCAGGCTTATACTGAGGATATAGCCTGTCAGCAGCAATAGCTGTAATAATATTAGTCAGTATCTGATATGCAAGATTTGCGATAACAAAAAGGTAATAATCTCCCAGGAACCATATAACTATTATCTGGGCAATATACTGCATAGTACTTGTGATGATCGTTATTTTGCTTATTATATCATTTCGCTGATAGGCCATAAAAATGCTGGTTTTCCATGCAAAAAGCCAATATGACAGAACAGTTGTTCCAAGATTAAGCAGATATAATACATAAACATTTATTTCTTCAGGTACATTTCCGTTTATGAGCTTAGGAACTATTGGTGTTATCAGTAAGCCGGCCGCAGCGATAACCGTGCCGATTATTCTGTAATAAAGCCTGTAAAGCTTCAGAAGCGCGCAAATAGTTTCAGTATCGTTTTCAGTAATGGGCTTATACATACTGAAAACCATAGCGCTGCCCACACCAAGCTCGGCAAGGTTGAGTACCTGCAATACGGAAACGAACAGCCCGTTCAGTCCTACATATTTGATTCCCATGAAGTATATCATTGCTGTTCTCAGAAAGAATGGCGCCAACACCTGATATACTTTCAGAACCGTGCCGAATACGATATTCCGCGCGGCATTTTTTCGTCTTTCATTTTCCATTGTTTTTCTCCACACCGATTGAATTTAAAATAAATTCATCTGTTTTTACTCTTTCAGAGTCAAGCAGCTTGTTAATATGCAAGTAATCTGTATCAGTACAAAGTGACGTTCCGCTGTTAATATAATGCTTCTGACATCCGAATTTATCAAGCAGTGTTTTAATTCTTGTATTCATAGTAATATTTTTATCTTTTCTTTCCGTAACCGAAAACGGTTTGTGAAATAATATGGAAAACACTGCGCAGTGAAAAGAATCAGTCACCACATACCGGGCATTATCGATAAGATAAATAAATTCCGCAGGGGACAGCGCGCTATGATATTTTTCAGATGTAATATCTGCTATATCTGCCGAATTTGCGCGGGAAAATTCAGCAGTCTTATTCATTATATTATCGTTTTGTCTGCCAAGAAAACAAACTAATACGTATTTTTTCAGAGTAAAATTCTCAGGCTGTTTTTCAATTTTCCGCCAATGCGTCACAGGAACATACATTGTCGGATCAACTAAAACATCGGGTCTGATACCTGTGTATTTTTCTGCAATATCAGCCGCTGACTGTTCGCGCACAGAAATATGTGAGAACTGTTTAAGGCCTGATGAAAACATTGAGCCGTACTTTGCAGGTATTTTTTCAATGCCGAAGCTTGCGCAGAAAGCTATATTTTTATCTTTGGGAGTTGAAGGACATATCATTGTTTTATCGGAGTAATACGGATTCCAAATCTGATCGCTTCCATAAATATAATAATCCGCGCATGATTTTTTAATAGCTTTGCTTTCAACAAGCAAAGGCAAGCCGTAGGCCTGCTTGCGGCAATAGCTCATTTGTTCGCAGAATTTGATTGAGCGGTACACTGTATAATTTCTGTCAGGAAAGATTCGTTCTATCCTGCCGTTTGTCATATTCCATATATTATATTTAAGCCTTGTGCGGATATCAGGAAATTTACGCTGCAAATTGAAAACGGTACCGTATTGTCTGAAAATATATTGAACGGCATAATTTTGCAGCCTGTTTCCGAAATTAAGGTGATCGTTAAGTGTAAAGATACCGAAATTCAATATCATTCAGCTCACTTTTTTCATAAGGAATTGTTTAAGTTTTTAAACAGCCATGCTTCAAAAGGTAATATTTTCGGAGTATAGCCTCAGCAATGTCAGGATATTTAAGATACAGGAGGATGGCATTGCCCTTGAAATTTTTTCTGAGAAATGACCTGCCGATAATATCAGCCGCCTTCATGATAAGAAAATCCGAATCCGGATTATTAAGATTTTCAGCAGAAAGACGGATAACACAAGCGAATAAACATACAGTAAGCTTTGACCTTGCTTTTTCTGCAAGCTGAGGATATTTTTCAATGCACTTGCGGCAAATCATCATATTGCATTTCAGAACATCAAGCGGTTCCTGAACTCCTGTGTATTTTCTCATTGCGCCGTCAGGATTATCCCTGTAAATATAGCCGTAATAAGAAAGCAAAGACACACTCACACATTTCTGATAGCATTGATGTATCACATATGTGTCCTCTGCATATTTCATGTCGGGAAATATTACGTCACCGAGAATTTCTTTTTTGTAAAGCTTTCCCCAGATACATGTTGTATAGCGTTTATCATTAAAATAATCGCTGAGTATTTGTGACTTGTCTGTGATAAGCCTTTCTGAATCAATACTAATATCCGTATTATATTTTACACTATCAAGAGAGTTACAGCAAGCAATATCACAATTTTTATTTATTATTTCTGAAACCATTGTTTTCAGAAAATCCTTTTCCAAGGTATCATCTCCGTCAACAAAGGAAATATATTTCCCCAAAGCAAGAGAAAGCCCTTTTTTTCTGGCAAAAGAAACGCCGGTATTTTTATGCCGGAAATAGCGTATTCTGCCGTCAAGAAAGCATTTGCATATATTTTCCGTATCATCCGTTGAGCCGTCATCAATAATTATAAGCTCAAAATCACGAAAGCTTTGTGACAGGATACTATTAATACATTCACTTATATACTTTTCGCCGTTAAAAACGGGTACTATCACACTTACGGCAGGATGTCCCATAATAATCTCCTTTTATGACATACAGCAGAATGACCCATGCAATGAACGCAAGGTCCATGGTTATTTCAACAGAACCCGAAAATAAATATACGCTTATTGCAGCCATCAACGGATAAGAAGCCTTATTTGCGTTTTTTCCGAATGAAAAAACGGTAAACAGACTGAGCAGCGCTGCGGCAACAAGTCCCTGTTCGCAGACGCAGTTCCAGAATCCGTTCTGAGCATTAGGGTACCAGTTTGTTGATGTAATCCATACCTCATAGGCAGTATTGTATCCGCGGCCGAACAGCAGATGATTTCTGAGTATTTCCGGTAATATATCATATATCACAGCTCTGCCGGTAAGGCCCTTGTTTCGGTGAAAGATTTGCGTTACAAGAAAGTTGATATCGTTTTTATTCATTATAAAGCTATAAACAAAAGGAAATACTGCTGAATAAACAAAAAGACAAGCAGCAAAAGCTTTTTTATCTATGACAGCCTTTGATACAGGCATAAGCAAAACTGACAGCAGGATAATGGATGCTGTGCCCGTCATACAATTGACCCTGATGCTTACAAGCAAGGATATCACAAAAAAGCAGATGACGGCAAAATAACATGACGGTTTTTTAATGTTTTGAAGGCTGTTTTTCATAAAGAACAAAACTATCCATTCTATATGCTTATAGCAGACAGAGAATTTGTTGCCTGCGAAATAATAATAACCGTATCGGAAAAAATAAAAAGGTGAAATAAGAATAAATATATCGTTGATAAGTACAAAGACCATTGTCAGCCTGTACAATACCGAGATAGTATAATATATACCGATTGTATTTGCTGCGTATGAAAATACTGTAAAAAGCTCAATTACAGAAACTGAGTAAAAAAAACCTGATACCAAAGGATGTGAATAGCTGTAAATTCCTTCGTTGATAAATGATGAAAACAATGTGCAAATAATGTATACAAGCATGATATATGCAGTTGATTTTTTTACAGGTATAAGCACAGGTCCGGCGGTCATCATCAGAAACAATACGAACGTCAGTATTCTTTTGACAGTAACATACATCGGGAAACAGGGAAGGTTTACGAAAACAATACAGTACAGCAGGATCAGCATTATTACCGTATTGAGTGAACTTATACGAATCGTAACAGGTATTTTCATTTTAATTTCATTATCTTTTTTATTTTTCTGAGTTTCCATTTCATATGATATTGCAGAAGATGCATATTAAAAGCACGTTTTTTGATTAACGGAAAAGATGCCTGATCTATTTTGTGAGTTTCAAGCGGCAAAAATGAATTCGGAACGATCTTATATTGCTGCTGCTCAATGACATTGCCGCGTAATTTCATTTTTCTTTCCTGAAGGTGTATGTAAAGATATTCTTCTCTATGCAGAATTCCGTCCTGCATAAAAAATCTGAGTATTTTCCCGTTATCCCATATATACAGAGATTCCCTGTCATCCTCTTCAAATACACGCTGTTCGGGCCGGAATGTGATTTTAATGAATTTTCGGGAAAGTATTTTCAGATTTACGCTGAGATCGTTTTCATAAACCGTTTTTCCTGACAGAACAAAAATATCATGTATATTGTTCCGGTTATTCCAGGATTCATCAAATATAAGATTATCCTGCGCGGTGAATACAGTTTTATACCAGGACCGGCCGTTTATTTCCTTCATAAACAGCTTATTGTTGTCCTGCGTATTTCTGAATATAGTGATATGCCCCAGACAAAAAAGCTTATCATAGCGTTCCATAAATTCATCAGGCAGGAAATGTTCAAGATCTCCGAAAATAAGATCATTGTCGCAATAGCCCCAATACCGGTATCCGCTCAGATAATCACGGAATACAAGTCCGAATGAGGGCCTGTAGTCGCAAAGCTTATACGGCTGTGAAAGTGATATCATAAAATCAAAATTGTTCTGAAAAACCTGTTTTATCTCTCCGAAGGTTCGGTAAATACACCTGACATTTGCGGGATAATCATAATCTGTTTTATCATCTGTAAAAATGATCCAGTCAAAACGAGGATTCTTTTCGCAGCTTTTTAAAAACAGCGGAAAATATACAGGCATTTTTCCGAAATAAAGCAGTACAAAGCAGCATTTTTTCATTTTCATTCTTCCCATTCGATATTTTCTCTGACAACAGCGGCGGGCGATCCTGCTATCAGACAGTTTTCCGGATAATACTTGCCGCAAACGGTACTATTGCATCCAACAGCGCAGCCCGGTCTTATAGCGCTGTTTTTTAATATAGTCACATCAGAAGCGACCCACACATGCCGGCCGATAGTTATTCTGCCGGCAGACGGACGGGCAGTTCCGTTAAGACGAATCGTATGGCCGTCAGAATCCCTGATGCTGATATTCCACCCCATAAGAACGTCATTGCCGAAGCTGATATCCTTATAACATTCAATTTGCAGATTTCTGTTAGCATAGAAGTTATTGCCAAATGAAACAGTTCCTCCGTCTGCATAGATATTTGTTCCTTCGGCGATACAGCAAGCTCCGCCGAAAACAAGCTTTCCTCCGTTTGATACAGACAGAAAGCTTTTGTTTTCGCTGATGAACCGTCCTCCTCTGAAGCCCAGCAGGATCATGCTTCTCTCTATTTTGTCACTGTGGATAATAATGCATTTTTTATCCAGGCTTCCTATTTTTATATTATGATTTATTCGTATCGGAAGCTTTTTTGCCTGTTTTGTTGGCAGACATCTGTAATTTAAATATATAGTTTTAGGCAAGTCGCGTATATATAGAATAAAGTCCTTGATTTTTCTGAAAATAGTACTCCCTCATTTCGGCCGGCAGATCATACAGTAAAAACGTGTGCTTATTCTGAGCATCACAGCCCGAAGCCTGTCTTTTGCGCATACGGCGGATTCAAGTATTTTTTGTTTATCGATTTTTTTGTCAAGATCGGGATATTTCCAAACTTCAAACACACATATCATATGAAGATATCGTTTTATTATATTTCCTTTTATCAGCTTTCTGTATTGATGGTTTTCCGTTGCATCATCAATGCTGTTAAGTATATCAGAAAAAATAAAGATAAGGTCACTGATATTCTTTCTGTTATCCTTATCGCATATATCAGTTATTGAGCCTTTTCTCAGACGATAACAGTAAAGCTTCTTTTTAAGATAATAAACACTTCGGGCATTGAAAAGGACCTTCTGTGTCCATAATTCATCCTCGTGAAGAAGTCCCTTTTTAAACCGGAAACCGTTTGAAATAAGATAATCTCTGCGGTATACTCCAAGCCAGACAGTTGTCGGATAATCCTTATGATCGACCAGCTGTTTTTCGATACATTCAAGTCCCGTATATTTTCTGTTTTCTTCCAGTCCGTAATGGGTGTAATAGCTTTCATCAGCTATGTGTCCGTTATTATCAAGCACGGATGCATCAAACAGGCATATTTCACATTTGGTTTTCATAATGTACCGGGTTATTTCTTTTATCGCTCCTCTGCTGATAAAATCATCCGCATCGATAAAAAATACGTATTCTCCGCACGCTGTCTGCAAGCCTGCATTTCTTGCATCTGATAATCCTTCGTTAGCCTTATGTATTACCCGGATATTTTCTGCCTTGCCATAATTGTCGCACAGAATTGCGGAATTATCAGTTGAACCGTCATCTATAAGAATGATTTCCGTTTTATTCCCGCCGTCAGGTTCATATACCGAAGCTATACATTCATCAAGATATTTTTCGACATTATATACAGGGATGATAACCGATATCAGCGGCTTATCCATACAAACATCAATCCTTACTTATACTGAAGCCGTACATTATTTTTCAGAAATTCATAAAATCCGGGATATATTCTTGCGGCAAGAAAAGCTGCTGTATGTTTAAGGCTTGAATATCTTAATTTTTTTGCAATACTGAAGCCGCCGATGTCTTTTTTCAGACGGAAATAATGCTTTTTAATGCTTTGTATATCCCTGCTGTGATATAATTCTCCGTAAACTCTGCATTTCATATCTATTTCACTGCACTCTGCAATTTCTCTTAATGGAGGATATTCTGATTCTATATCAGTGCGTATCCTTTTGCTGACTATGAGAGAATCAAGTATATTTTTATTTGAACGTGATCTGCACGCAGATTCACTGTGTATACGATAATGGTATTTTCCGAGCGGCAGGATTGCGATTTTCCTGCATTTTTTAAGGTACTGATACAGGAACAATCTGTCCTCCGCTATTTTTAATCCCTGATCGAATCTGATATTGCCGAGCTTTTTCCGGAGAAACAACTTGTCAGCTGCGATGGGTGCCATAATATTTTCCTGTAAAAACGATTTTATGATATTACGGCCATAGATAACAGTCCTCTTTTTACATTTATGATAAACGGAAGTTCCGGGATATTCTGCTGTATATCCTCCGCATACAAGATCGCAGCCGTTATGCGCCTCATCCAGCAATACCTCAAACAGATCGCTTTCAAAATAATCATCAGCATCCGTAAAAGCAACATATGTTCCCACGGCTTTTTCAAGACCTGTATTTCTTGCCTCAGATACGCCGCGGTTTTTTGTATGTATAACATTCAGGTTTGCGTATTTTTTTGCTGCTGCATCCAGTATTTTGCCGCTGCTGTCAGTCGAGCCATCGTCTATAAATATTACCTCTGTCCGGTTGTATAAAGTCTGATGTACCGCAGAAGATATACATGAGCATAAAAATTTTTCCGCATTATAAACCGGAATAATAATGCTTAGCAGTGGTTTTTCCGGCATTATTGTTCACCTTCATCATATCAGATACGAGGATATCAAGCTTATCGGCAAATTGTGAATTATTCATTTTATATTCAGCGGACATGTCAGCAGTGATCTCTTCATAATTTGCGATCGTTTTTTTTAGATCCTCCATTGATTCTACGGGGATAATATTATGGTATTTTCTGTATACTGCTTTTACGAAACATTGTTGGTGATTGTTTATATGTTCGCCGTATTTTTTCATACGAGGCATTACAACAGGTATTTTTCCAAAGGTCAATACCTTCATAAAGCTTGAAGGACCTCCATGGGTAATAACAATTCTTGCATCACGGAGATATCTAAGCATCTGATCACAGGACAGAAACCTGCTCCATTCTGCGTACTTGGGGACATATGTTGAATAACCGGTCTGAATGATCATTTTTTCGTTTATTATTCCCTCGGCGATAAGTACATCTGCATATCTGATCAGCCTGTCAAACTGCTGTTCGTGTGTGCCGACTGTTATAAATATCATAAGTTCACCGCTTTTCAGAATATGCTTCCGATATATATTGCCTTTGGACAGCGAATTTTTAATTCATTCCACTGAACGATAAATTTATCAGCGACAGGGTAAACAAGTCTGCCTGTAAGAGTCAGCTTATCAAATCTGTCGAATACCTCTATAAAAACAGTTTTCATTTTCATAAGCTTGCCGATATAGAAGAAAGGGACCGCAACTGCCGCGCCGCACGATATTATGATATCCGGGCGTTCTTTTATCAGTACCCTTACTGCAAGTACGGTATTTTTTATCAGCGCCTTTATACTCCTGTTTGTAGGATAGCAGCATGTATAAATCACTTCATCCCTGAGAAGAAACCTTGCGTCCGCCTTGTCAAATGTTACCCAGAAACGGTCATATTGACTCCAGAACGGTTTAAGCATAAATAATTGGGCGAGGTGGCCGCCTGACGATCCGACAAGGCACAGCTTGATATTTTTTCCGTTTTTCATTAGTATTTCTCCCCCATAAAAATTCATAGTATAACAATGAATTCTGTTTTTGTTTACAGCAGTTTAGTCATCCTCAGGGAAATCAACTTTAGGACACCTTTCCCAAAAAACCTGTGTTAATTCTACAGATAAAATATTAAAAAAAAGAATAATAAAAGCGCTGCAATATTCATATACTGGCAAACGCTCCCTTACCGATATGCAAAGGAGCGTTTTTTTCATTAGCTTATGTTGATGTTTTAACTATAGCACATATTTTGACAAAATGTCAATACAATCTGTCAAAAATACCGGAGTGCCGCCGGTGTCGTGTTCGGCCCGGTGCCCGGGCAGTCGTGTTCACGATTCCGTTCGCTGCGTGGCAAGAGTTTGTGAGTTGTTCCCGCGGTGCTGAGTTAACTGCGTAATAACGTATCAGTCATGCGACAGTGTCTTTCAAATCTCCCGGAATTATTTTACACTAACGTTAAAAATACTAACATGCACTGTTATCGTGTTCATGCTTGTTTGTTCATTACAAGCATCTGCAAACGATTTTCTATGTTTGCAAAGCTTACATCAGGATCATAGTCGAGCGGCAGAAGCTCAATATCAGGGAACATTTCTTTAAGACGTTTGCTTACTCCGCGGCCTATAACATGATTTGGCAGACATCCGAACGGCTGAAGAATCACAAAATTCTTACATCCGTGTTTTGCATGATGAATGATTTCTGCCGGAATAAGGATACCCTCGCCCGTGTCAAAAGTATGATGTATTACCGGATCGCTTTCAAGAGAAAGATCATCAAGCAGCGGCGCTTTTTCAAAAAGCTCATCCTTTCTCGCAAGGAAGTTAATATATTTATGCATTATATTAAAGAAAATATTTGCAGCCTTTGACCAGAATTTTGTATTCCTGTCACGTTTGACCTTAAATTCCTTGATTTGTTTGCCCTGACAGAAATATGATTTCTGAATAACGTCAGTCATTTTTGCTTCAATGATCTCAAAATCATTATCTTCCAGATATTTCTCTATATCACCGTTTGCGCCGGGATGGAAATTAAGCAGATATTCCCCGACAATCAGAACGGTAGGTTTTCTGTTGGAGTTATCATATTCGACAGCGGAAAGAAGCTTAAGAGCCTTTTTAAAGCCTCTTACAGCGCCAAACGCTCCATGCTTTTCAATTCCTTTTGAGAGAAGCTCCATACCCTGTTCGAAGGCTTTGTCAGAGCTGCCCTTGATTTTTTCATAGGGACGCTTTTTACGGAGAATTTCCTCAAGTGCATCTATCATAGGCAGCGCAAGCGATACATTGAGCAGTGTTCCCATATTGATCTTGAAACCGGGGTGGAGCTGATGATAATCAACATCGTCATTAGTCATGATAGATACATGCTTGTAGCCGGCATCATCGAGAGCCTTCCGGAGTATCGTTGCATAATGAGGCAAACGGCAGCAGCCGAGATATTTTGCCATACCGACCGCAACCTCGTGATCATCATACTTACCGCTTTTGAGAGCGCCGAGTATTTCTCCGATAACTATCTGAGCAGGGAAGCAGATATCGTTATGGGTATACTTTTTACCAAGACGGATCGCTTCATCTCTGCCGATATCGAGCGGAACGGCTTTTACGCCCTGAGTCCGGAAGGAGGCTGTCATGATCTGACAGAAAGCGTGGGAACTGTTAGGAATAAGAACGATTTTTTCCTTGCGTTCTTTTTTTGTATATTTTACGGGATATGGATCGGGCAGCGGCTTTATTTCATATGTTATGTTTTTGCTGCGTTTTCTTTCAATTGTTTCGATAAAAGAACGTACTCTTATGCGCAGCGGACCCTGGGCATCGCTTTCGTCGACCTTTAGTATAAGCGGAGATTTACCGCTGATTTCTTTCATGAGCCGGATTATCTCGTCCGAAAGCACAGCGTCATGTCCGCAGCCGAAGCTGACTATCTGTATATATTCGAGATTCTTATTCTGAGCTGCAAGAATACTTCCGCCCAGCATCCTTGCGTGAAAGTTGTTAACAATATCAATTCTTGACTTGCTCAGATCAGTATTATTAAGCTCAGGCAGAGAATCAACAGTCAATACGGGAACACCCATATTAACAAGCATTTCAGGCAGCTCGTGATTTATAAGCGGATCATTGTGATAAGGTCTGCCGGCCATAACAACAGCAAATTTATTATTTTTTGTTACATCGTCGATAACCGCCTGACCTTTTTCCTTGAGTTCATGTTCATACTGATTTTGCGCAGCCTCGGCAAATCCTACGGCCTTTTTGCAGACAGCGCGGTCGATACCGAATTCCTTCTGCATATAATCGCATATCTGTTTTTCTCTGTCTTCGTTTGAATACCAGTAGAAATAAGGTGAATCAAACTTGATACCGAAATTCTTAGTCGGGTTATCCGAATTTCCTATAACGATAGGATATCCCTTTACAAGCGCGCAGCGAGAAAAGCTTGTTTCTTCGGTGTTCTCCGACGGCATTACAACAATTATGGGCATGAATATTCTGTCGACCTTCATTTTAGCCAGCTCGCGTATATGACCGTGCACAAGCTTTGCCGGGAAACATTCCGTATCGGAAGGTACTGCGTGGATCCCGTTTTCGTATATAGCCCTTGTACTTATGGGAGAAACCTTGAGCGTAAACCCGAGCGCATGCCATAATGTATTCCAGAAAGGCATACCTTCCCAGAAATAAAGCACTCTCGGAATTCCAATGACAGTATCCTCATTGTCAAGAAGCTTTTCATAGGGATATTTTTTATTTTGCAGCTTTTTTCTGATCTCGAACATATTGACAGGCTTGTTTGCGCCGCTGCTGAGCTCCTTGATTTTCGTCTGCGTATCGGCATCTTTCGGATTTCCGATAACTTCGCCTTTTTCGCAGCGGTTGTTTGTTACCCAGCTGTCGCCTGTTGAGAATGAAAGGATAGTACGGTTGCAATGGTTTGTACAGTACGGGCAGGGGGAATTGGCATTCTGTTTGAACGAAAAATCACGCAATTCCTCATAAGAAATAAAGCTGTGCTTGAAATCAGGTTTTTCGGCGCATTCCTTAGCAGTCAGCGCAGAACCGATCGCGCCCATGAGTCCGGGATACGGAGCGCGGATAACATCTTTTCCGACATATTGTTCAAGCGCGCGCAAAACGGCATCATTACGGAATGTACCGCCCTGTACGACGATTTTTTCTCCAAGAGAAGCAATGTTAGGTACGCGGATAACCTTAGTGAAAACATTTTCTATTATTGAACGGCAAAGTCCCGCCATAATATCATCAGGCTGTTTTCCGTTTCTCTGTTCCGTAATAATGCTGCTGTTCATGAATACGGTACAGCGGCTGCCGAGCTTAGCCGGACGTTCGGAACGGAACGCGGTAGCAGCAATATCCTTTGTTTCGATGTTGAGCGTCTGTGCAAAATTTTCGAGGAACGAACCGCATCCGGACGAGCAGGCCTCATTAACGACAATATTTGTAATAATACCCTTTTCCAGCCAGATTGCTTTCATATCCTGACCGCCGATATCGAGTATAAAACTCGGATCATCCACATATTTGGAAGCAGCAAGAGAGTGAGCGACCGTTTCCACAATATGCGACTCGGTACGGAATGCTTTGGAAAACAGAAATTCACCGTAACCGGTAGACGCGGCAGAAACTATATTCAGCTTTGCGCCGGCAGCTTTATATTTATCATACATTGCAAGCAATGCTTTTTTTGCAACATTAAGAGGACTTCCTTCGTTGGAAGAATAGAAAGAATCAATGATTTCCTCATCCTCATTCATCAGGACAAGCTTTGTAGTAGTACTGCCCGCATCAATGCCAAGATACGCATTGACGGTTTCTCCTTTGCGCGGACGGTATTCCGGCGCTGCATTATGAGGATGCTTTTTTATAAATTGATTATATTCGTTTTTGTTTTCAAAATACAATGCGCCGCATTCATCAATACCTCTGTCATCTGACATTGAGCGCATTTTTTCAAGAAGTCCGTCGGTACTGTATTCCTGTGAGCCGGAGTGTATCTCATCAATACTCAGCGCAGCGCCGTATGCGACCATGATTTCCGGAAACTGAGGGATAATAACATCTTCCTCTTTCAGGCCAAGACGCTCGACAAATACCTTTCCTAATCTGGGGTGGAATGTAAGAGGACCGCCTTCAAAAGCAACAGGGGCTTTGATATCAAGACCCTGTGAAAGGCCGCCGATTGTCTGTTTAGCAATAGCGTGATAACTCGAAAGAGCAATGTCTGATTTTTTAATACCCTGATTCAGCAAAGCCTGTATGTCGGTTTTGGCAAAAACACCGCATCTTCCGGAAATATCATAAACGCTTGTACCCTTTGAAGCAAGCTCATTCATCTTTTCGGCCGGAATACCAAGAACGGTTGCAACCTCATCAATAAAAGCTCCCGTACCGCCTGCGCAGCTTCCGTTCATACGCATATCGTAAACAGCAGGTTCGCCGTTGTCATCCTCACGGAAGAAAATGATTTTTGCATCCTGTCCGCCTAATTCTATAGCAGTACCGATTCTTTTGTAATCATGCTTGAGGGCAAGAGAATTCGCGACAACCTCCTGCGTGAAGGGAAGCGCGAGAGTTTCAGCTATGATTCTTGAACCTGAGCCTGTAAGACATACCATAAATGTATTATTTTTTATTACACGACTGACTTCCTCAAGAAGCCTGATAATACTTTCCTTTTGTTTTGCGAAATGTCTGATATACTTGTGATAAACAATATTGCTGTTTTCCGTCAGAACAAGCTTTGTTGTGGTAGAGCCTACATCAATGCCGAGCCTGAATTGTGACATTACTCCATCATCCTTTTTCTTTTGTTTATATTCTCTGTCGTCAGGATATGTACATCATAAAATGAAATGCCATACCGTACCTGTATAAATAATTCAATGCAAAGATAACATTAAATGTAATACACAATATGACACATAAATACGCACTTTCCTAATTAAGCATTATAATACGATATTTTTTTTGAGTCAACATATTCTTGAAAATACCAGTATCATTTGTATGTCATTTATAGGTTGGATACAAAAAGAAAAAGCTGATGAGTTGATTTGGCATCATGATTGACTATTGATTTCCGACTGTGTTGGCAAACGAAGATTAGTGCCGATAAACTGTACGTCAATAAAATCATCCGGGTTGTGACGTACAATGTAGTCGATATAGCTCATAATATCCCACGCGGTTTTCTGATATCCCAGTGTATTTTTATGATACAGTCCTGTTTTGTAAATATTGGGTACATCCCAGTATGGTTCGTGGGCATAGGTACACAGGTCTATAAGGTAACAGTTTTCTGTATTACCGCATATTTCCGAAATAGCGTCATTCAGGTCAGATGAGTCTGTCGAGTTCCACTCCATATTAACAAGAAAAAGCTTTGCGTCAGGCTGTACAGATTTGATTAGTGAAATCATCTTTCCGTATTGGCCGTAAAAGGTATCAGGATTGGATTCATAATTCTGCTTTATGTCAGCCAATGTACCAAGATTATTCTGTGACTGTCTGAGCCATGCTGAATCGTTGAAGCCGATACATATTATGTATGCAGTGCAGGGTGTTGAAAGAACGGACTGTTTCCACTCGTCGTACCAGTTATTTCCATGCAGATATTGTCCTCCTCTGCCGAACATATGACAGGCGCATCCGGTTGCCCTTTCGATACAAGCAGGCCATGAATATTGAAGATTATCGGTATACTTGTATTCACCGGTAGTTTTATCTGTACCCTCCATGCATCCGCAGGCAAGGCTGTCGCCTATAATGCCGATATCATGAAATAAAGCAGTAAATCCGCCGGTCTTGTCGATAATGTCAAGCGGAAGCTCGGTATCAGGAGCCGGGTCTTTTTTGAAATTAAGACGTTTATAGGGCAACGGATAGGGGAAATCATCATTGTTTTCGACTATAACTATGCCCTCCGGAAGAAGCAGATTATTTGGGAAGTCAAAAATGATATAACCGTCATTTGCAACGGTAACGGAGGTGCCGGTGCCGGTGGAAGAGAAGCTGCCGTAGCTGTCGAAAAGCATATAGGTGAAGTTCATCTGACCTTTGCGGTAGAATGCCGATTTGATGATATCGCCATGTCTTACAGGATAAACATCGGTATAGATACGGCTGCTGTTTCCTCCGAGGTATGAGGAAGGTTCATCCATGTTTGCGGATGTTACCCACGTTTTTATCATCATGCCGGTATGCAGATTATCCATGTCAACAAGTTCTCTTGTTGATGAATAAATGATATTACGTACCTCATTCATGTTATCCTCTGCGGCATTTTCCTGAGCGCTGACTCTTTGTGAAAGCGCAGACAGGGCTGAAGCAGTTTTTCCGGTTTTTATTTCTTTAATGACGGTCGGGACAAAATTTGACTGCTGGGGGGTTTCTCTTTTATTTATTCTCAGGATGCTTGCATTTTCCGGAATAATAACCTTGAAATCGGTGTATTCATCAGCCGCGCCGGAGCCGTGGTCCTGTTCCTGACGCAGGACATTTCCGTTTTCGTCCAGAATAGCAAACAGGAGGACATTATAGAAATTCCATCCGGTTATATAGAATACATCTCCGGGAATAACGCTTATGTCCGAGTGAGAATAAAGCTGGCTTTCCGTCAGAGTGCCGTCCACGTGCTGATACCCGAGAGTGTATGTCAGCTCAAGCTGTTGAAGTACGGTAGTGAAAACCTCTTTGTCGACCTTCCCGAGCAAATTACGGATATCATATACCTGTTCTCTTACGGCGGTTCCGGCGCTGCCGTATATTCTGCCGTCGGAGGCTGTTCTTATGTCGATAAGTTCGCTGTTTTCGTCAGTGTTTGTATAGTTTGCGATAATATTGTCGATACGTGTATCTGTTGTACGGATACGGTTGGTAAGGTTGGATTCAAGTTCGGCTTCCGTATTTTCAAGCGAAGTATTCATTGAAGCGACCTGTGATGATACATAGCTGTTCATAGCGGCTATCTGAGTGTTTAGTGTGGCGGTCATAGCATTTATTCTGTTGTCGATATTATCGTTTATCTGTCCGGCAGTATCGTCAACTTTTTTATTAAGCTTATTCAGTCTTGAATTAGTCTGAGCATAGGCTCTTTCTTCGGTCGAGGGGATTTCTACAGAGGCATTTAAAACTATATTGTTCATATTGCATCTTCCTTTCGTGATACGCTTTCTTTAATTATAAATTCGTCCGTGTTTATGATTTGATAAAACTCGCCGTTGCCGCACTGCAAGGCAATGTCGTAGTAATATGTTCCGGCAGGGATGTCTGTGTCCTCGGCAGTCAGCATGAATGTGTAGCTGCCGTCGAGTTCATCGTATGGATATAGTGATTTTCTTATCAGAATATTGGGGCTGTTATTTTTTTCGTAATCCTTTTTGACGCAGAATATCAGGCAGTCATCATCGGAAAGCTGAACCGGTATTCCGGAGTCGTTTGTCAGAGTGATTTTTCCGTAAAAAGTCGAGCCTCGGTTTACAATCATAAACATAAGTTTATCTCTCCTTGATTAAAGAATAATTTGAAAAGGGACAGGTAATGATACCGCTCAGAAAACACATATATCCGCCTTGCGGTATGAAAAACAACAGTCCCTTTCAGAATTCCCGGAAAAAAACAAAAATGTTGACCTTGCAAGGTCAAATTCTGACAAAAAAGTTTTTTCAAATTGTGTGGATTAATAAATAAAACGTAGTGTTGTGTGTGTTGTGTGTTGTTGTGCTGCGCTGAGGAAGGAAAGAGAATCACGCGCGCGTTACACGTACACATACTCTATCTCTAT
>CACYDC010000187.1 GCA_902773025.1 uncultured Ruminococcus sp. | reverse complement strand
TCATCGGCTCGCCGCAGTTGCCGCAAAACAGCTTGGCGGTGAGCAGGAAATAAGTGTCGCGGGCGGCTGCGGGGGCTCTGTGGTGCCTCTCCAACAGCTTTTGGCACTTGTCAAACACGTCGCGCGTCACGATCGCGGGAATGCCGTCTTCGACCCTGATATCCTTGAACTTGTAAACGCCGACGTACTTTTCGTTTTGGAGGATTCGGCGCAGGCTGCCTTTGTTAAAAGCTCCTCCGCGCGACGTCTTAAAACCGTCGGCGTTCAGGCGGGCGACTATATCCTTCCCCCGCTCCCCCGCCGCGTATTCCTCAAATATGCGCTTGACTATCGGCGCGGTGTCGGGGTCGATCTCGAAACGACCGTCGGGACCCTTTCGCAATCCGAGAACGGTCTGCCCCAGCGTCTTCAGCTCAAGCGCGCTGTCGTAATTGCCTCGCTTGATGTTCTGACTGAGGTTTTCGCTGTAATATTCGGCGTAGCCCTCCATGACCGATTCCAAAATAATACCTTCGGGACCGTCGGGAATGCTCTCTTTGGCGTAGTAGAGCCGAACGCCGTTCTTTTTCAGCTTGTATTTGTACATAGCGGAGTCATAGCGGTTGCGGGCGAAGCGGTCTGTCTTCCAGAGTATGACCGCCTTGAAAACACCGCGTTCGGAGTCGCGCAGCATTCGCTGGAAGTCGGGGCGTTTGTCTGTCCTGCCGGTCAGAGCCTTGTCAACGTACTCGCCGACGACCGTGAAGCCGTTCTTCTTCGCGTAGGCGTGACATTCGCGGAGCTGCCCTTCAATGCTCTCCTCGCGCTGACCGCTCGACGAATACCGCGCGTAAATCACGGCGGGAATGAAATTTTGTTGGTAGTTCATAGTTTGCTCCTTTCTGAAAAAAGGCGCAAAAATTCCTTGTGTTTTTCGGATAAACCTTGAAAACACAAGGGATTTATGATACAATGAATTTGCATTTGATTGCACCATTGCGCCCTGTGTGTGGTGGTAACCGCTCTGTCTTTGTGGGGACTTAGACAGGGCGGTTTTTATTTATGCTGCATTTGAATAATTGACAACAGCGATCTCGGTTAGGCTGTTTTTTAACTGTGAAACGATCTCCTCAATGCGTTTGACCGTTACACCGCTGTAAGAAACCTCTCCGCACTGTGAACATTTATTGCAGGGGACATTTTTAATAATGACAATGCAGGAGCCTAAATCTTCCATATAGGTGGTCGTCCCCTGCTTCATCTCGCCTTTACAAAGAAAACAAGTCATTTTACTTCTCCTTTCTTGTTTTGTGATCTGCTTCCCATCTGTCGGGATCAGGGTGATACGCGGTGATTATCCACAGATACTCCTCACTTAATCCGGCGACAACGTGGATCGGATTCCCGATTTTGCATTCCAGTACAAGCGCAGATGGATATGGATAGTCATTGGGATAATCCTCAATGATTTCACCGTTTTGTATGCAGGTTTTGATTTCTTCATATCGAATGCCGCGCTCTACCAGTTTTTTGTAGCAGTGGTCGGTGATTTGTATGGTTTCATCAAAACATAGTTTGCGTAAATCGCATATATTCATTCGCGGCTTTTTCTCCTTTACACGCGGTTAAATATGTTATTGTTTTGTCAGTCCGGCAATGTTGGCAATAATGTAAATGACGACCAGCGCCGCGCCTACTATAACCCAGAATTTCCAGTTTTTGTAAAATGGTTTTTTTACATTGGCAGGTTGTTGAGTTGCTGAGGTCTCTGCGACCGGTGTCTGCGCTGTGGGGGCGGAAGTCTCCGTATCGGTCGATTTTTCGTTGGAAGCGGTTTTATTCTTTACCAGTAATTCAACACGAGCGTAATAAATCGTCTTGCTTTCCTCGTTTTCGAATTTGTCTATGAATAAATCCGTAAATCCGATAATACGGTCTTTGTTTGCCAAGACATAATCGGCATCTTTTTTATGAAGATTGCCAATATCCAAGCCGTTTGCAGTAACCGAAATCGCTGGTTCTCCTTTGTAATCGTACTGCTCAATTCCGACATTGATTGCCTTGCCACTTTGTTTTTGCTCCAAAATCTTTTTCAGATTCTTTTGTCTGTTGTTAAACGTTACGCCAGCGACTTTGAAAGTTTCAACGTGTGAAACGCCTTTTTGCGGTGTAAGATTTGCCATGTTTAAGTACTCCTTTAAGTTTTTATGTTTAAGATAATTAAATTTCCTACGCGTCTGTAGTCAGGCGCGTTTTTCTTTATTTTGTTCCTCAACAGCGGCAATACCCAGAAGAGTATCGACTGAATCTTGCCGATGTGGATTTTGCCGATAAGCAATAATTAATCGCTTTTCATGTTCGGAAAGATAAAAATCATTGGTTTGATTTGTCAATACCAATTCGCCAGTTATCAGTGAAACAGGATTTATATGCAGTACCTTGGCAAGAGCTGAGATTTTATCACGGCGCATATTTGAAATAAAACCATCTTCCCATTTTTTTACAGTGCTTTTGCTCACACCTACAGCATTCCCTACCTCTTCCAATGTTAAATTTAATTCCGTTCTACGATTATGTAATAATTCACCAATATTCATATCGCACCTCATAAATTTATTATTTACAGTATATCATAGTAGTTTCTAAAATGCAACTATTTTTTAGAAAAATTAAAAAAAGTTTCCAAAAAGTATTGACGAATAAAAAGAAAAGTATTATAATACAAGTATCCTAAAGGAAACAAAGAGGTGAACAAATGAATATTTCAGAATTAAAAGCAGAAATGGCAAGAAAAGACATCACGATTCCTCAATTGGCGGACTCAATTTCTGTAAGTAAAAAGACGCTATATTCTCGCTTTAAAGGAGAAACAAGCTTCACTCAACCTGAAATTGTGGCAATAGCTAAAGCATTAAATTTAACAAACACCAAGATATTTGCTATTTTTTTTGCCGAAGAAGTTGCTTAAAGGAAACTAAAATCAGCGTAGGAGGTGAAGAGTTTGGAAATCATCATAAGAGGCGAAACGAAAGAAATTACCGACTTTGTAGTGTCAGTACAAAGTCGGCGCGGTGATTCAAATATTGATTACGAAGCTCTCAAAAAGCGTCTTGAGAATGATATTTGCAAAGAAATAGAACAAACCTACCATTCTCCATTTACCCATTTGTGATAAAGCTCTAACAATTCCAAAGTTTGATATTTTGCATATATTCTTTGTCTTACGGCGGTTTCTCCTATTCCACCGCCTAAATCAGCTTCTGAAAGCGCAGTATTGACTCTTTCGGTAGTGTTTTGGTGTATCATTTTGGAATTTGTTTTAACTAAATCGCGAAATTCATTAAAATCTTTCATAAAAACTCACCCCCTTTCCGATACCATTATAACAGCGACAAAAGGGAAAAGCAAATGAGAAAATGAAAACGATACCGTAACAGCCGAACAGTAGAAAACAACATATGAGGTGAACGACATGAAAAAGCTAAAATTAGCCCTGTTTATGCGGGCATACCGCAATATGCGGCGATACATACGGTGGAGCGAGGACAAATACCGCTC
>CACYDC010000186.1 GCA_902773025.1 uncultured Ruminococcus sp. | reverse complement strand
AGGAGATTTTGGCGAAAATGACGGAAAATTTGCCGAAAGATGGCGTGCAAAGCCGACAGGCGGTCTTTGTGTGGTGTTGCCTTAACACAAGTAAATACGCAGAATATCAGAATAAATGAAAAGATCCGGCAGTCCTTTTTCAGGATTCCCGGATCTTCTTTGTTTGAATGTTATCTGCGTTTCGCGTCAAATTTTTCTTCAAGAATCGCAAGCACCTTTTCCATCGCGGCTTCTGCCATTTCGTCGGTAACATCACTATTTGCTGACTCGAAATCTATATTGAATGCCATACTCTTTTTATCAGCGCCAAGCTTGTCGCTTTCAAAAATATCAAACAGCCTTACATCACTGATAAGCTCATCCGATTCTTTTATGGCTTTCATGATATCTCCGCAGATTACTTCTTTGCTTACTGCAACAGACAAATCTCTTGTATTCTTTGAATACCCTGTTTCGGGTGTATAAGAAATTTCCTGTCTGAATTGCTGTGAAAGCAGATTGTAATTGAGCTGCGCAACAAATATCTTTGCAGAGGCTTTCTTGCCTTCTGCAATATCAAGCTTGTCTGTTATCTCATAACGCAGCTGTCCGAATGTGCCGAGCTTTACTCCGCCGCAGTATACTTCAGCGCATCTTCCGGGATGCAGATAAGGTACATTACCCTTTTTATATTCAAAAGTAAGTCCTCTTGCATCTGCGAATCTTTCAAGCGAAGCTTTCATAGCAAAGAAATCTTCTTTTTCCCCTGACGCACCAAGACAAAGCGTTTTTATTTCATCCGGAGCTTCTGTAAGCGGCAGTGATTTCGGAATATATATATTTGCAAGTTCAAAGAAACGTACATTGTCATGACCGTTTTTGATATTGTTCTCAATTGCTTTGACCATAGACGGAACTATCATAGTTCTCATTATACTGAGGTTTTCTGTAATGGGATTAAGCAGCTCGACAACATTGCGAAGTTTATCACCCTCAGGTATCATGAACCTGTCAAAATCGCTCTTGTCCGTCATTGCTATAGTCTGTATTTCATAATAACCCTGTGTACAGAAGAATTTCTTTACTTCAAGCTCTTTTGTCTGCTGCGCATCAAGACCGCCGTTGGTTACAAGTGCTTCGCTGAGGAATGTCGGTACGACCTTGTCATAACCGTATTCTCTTATTACTTCTTCGGCAATATCCTGATATGTTTCAATATCCTCACGATATCTCGGTATTTTTATCATCATTGTACTGTCACATAGCTCTGCGCCGAATGACAGACTTCTGAGTATTCTAATCATTTCGTCTGCCGGTACTTCAATGCCAAGCACATAATTTACCTGTTCGGGCTTCACGCTGATGACCCTGCATTCTCTTGACGCGCCTGCTGAAACATCAAAATGTGATGAGCTGACCTTTGCTGCGCCGAGTGTCTGTACCAGATTAAGCGCTCTTGCCATACCGGTTTCGACACTGTATTCATCTATACCTTTTTCGTATCTTGCAGAGGCATCCGACTGGATTCCCAGTCCTCTTGCAGTTCTGCGCACATTATCCTTCATGAATTTTGCGGATTCAAAAAGGACTTCAGTAGTGCTGCTGCTTATTTCACTGTTAAGACCGCCCATTACGCCTGCGAGGGCCACACCCTTATCCTTGTCACAAATCAGCAGATTAGCAGGGCTGAGCGTATGCTGTTTTTCATCAAGAGTAATTATCTGTTCGTTATCCTTAGCGCGTCTGACAATGATTGAACGTCCTGATACATTAGCAAGATCGAACGCATGCATTGGCTGACCTATTTCTGCAAGAACATAGTTTGTTATATCAACGATAATGCTTATAGCGTTATGTCCCACAGCGATAAGTCTGCGCTTCATCCACAGCGGAGTTTCGATCTGTTTTACATCATATATGTAGTGTCCGATATATCTCGGGCATATATCCTTATCTATAACATCGACGCTTATACTGTTGTCTTTAACGTCGGTTTCCACGTAGGAAAGATCGGGCTGTTTAAGTTCTTTACCGAGGAAAGCCGCGACCTCTCTTGCAATACCCAGTACTGACTGGCAGTCAGGACGGTTAGCCGTGACAGAAATATCGAATACATAATCGTCAAGTCCCAGATATTCCTTGATATCCATACCAATCGGCGCGTCGTCATCAAGTATCATGATACCGTTCACACCTGCGGTAGGATACCACTGCGGATCAAGACCAAGCTCGCCTCCGGAGCAAAGCATACCGTATGACACCATATCCTTCATTTTACGGGGAGAGATCTCAAATCCGCCCGGAAGCTTAGCCCCAACGAGAGCGGCCGGTACCTTAGCGCCCTTAAAAACGTTATCAGCGCCTGTCAGAATAAGATGATCCTCACCCTGTTCGCCGCAGTTTACATGACAGATATAGAGATGTGTACCCTCATATTTTTCTATTGAAGTTACCTCGCCGACGTATATTTTTTCGATATCCTTGCCGAGATAATCTGTTCCTTCAACCTCAAAGCCTGTAGAAAAGAGCTTTTCCTCGAGCTTTTTTACAGGTATATCAATATCGACATATTCCTTCAACCAACTAAGTAAAACCTTCATTTCAATAATCCTCCGTTTATGCCTTGAACTGTTTCAAGAATTCTATATCATTCTCAAACATTTTGCCCATATGATTTATACCGTATTTAAGCATTGTAATACGTTCGATACCTATACCGAAAGCGAGTCCGGAATACTTTTCCGGATCTATGCCGCAGTTTTCGAGGACCTTTTTATTCACGACACCGCCGCCGAGTACCTCGATCCAGCCTGTACCCTTACAAAGCGAGCAGCCCTTGCCGCCGCAGCGGAAGCAGCTGACATCGACCTCAACGCTTGGTTCCGTAAACGGGAAATAGGAAGGACGGAGTCTTGTTTTAGCCGTATCGGAGAACATATTCTTAACGAATTCATCGAGCATACCCTGAAGATCGCAGAGGGTGATATGTTTATCGACGACCAGTCCTTCGAGCTGGCTGAACATTGGTGAATGTGTAGCGTCGGAATCGGAGCGAAATACCTTACCGGGGACAAGCACCTTGATAGGAGGTTTTTCCTTATCCATAACTCTTATCTGTCCGGGCGAGGTATGAGTACGAAGGAGGAGGTCATCTGTAAGCCAGAAGGTATCCTGCATATCTCTGGACGGATGGTCCTTAAGGACGTTAAGTCTTGTAAAGTTATGGTCATCGTCTTCGATTTCGGGGCCTTCAAAGATTTCAAAGCCCATACCTGCGAAAACGTTGATCATTTCATACTTAACAGTAGTAAGAGGATGCAGACAGCCGACCGGCTCGTGAACAGGCGGAACGGTGACATCAACTTCTTCTTTTTTATATCTTGCCTGAAGAGCGGCCTTTTCGATTTCAGCCTTTTTATTATCGTAAAGCTCCTGCGCCCAGGTTTTTACATCGTTAACAAACTGGCCGTAAGCCTTTTTTTCTTCTTTTGCAACATTTTTTATACCGCTCATAAGACCCTGGATAGAGCCTTGTTTAGAAAAAAACTTTTTCCAGAATTCTGAGAGCTGGACCTCATTTTTTACATTTTTCAGATCATCGACAAATCCGTTTTTTAAATCGTCCGCATTGAACATTTTACATTCTCCTCACAAAAACATATGTAATTTGATAATCAGAAGCGTAATAATCAAAACTACCGGGCATTATTCTATCATATTCTTGCAAAAAAATCAACCCAGAGTGTTCCTTTGTTGGGGCGCTGGGTCTCGCCGACCGAGCCGGCAGGCGAGACCCGGGGGACATACTTTGCGGTTATAGGTACTTGTTATGAGTTGTTACATATTACCATGCTTTGTTCAGTGTTGTAACGTGTATATCAAGTTATGTTACGCGTTGTTACATGAATGTCATGCATAGTATTGTTACATGATCATAATACTTTGTTTTGTGTTGTAACGTGAATGTAACGTTATCACGCTGTTAACTACGATATGGTTTACACTTACCACGTTCGCTGCAAATCAGCGTTGCCGTGTTGTTTCCGCGCCGGCGT
>CACYDC010000185.1 GCA_902773025.1 uncultured Ruminococcus sp. | reverse complement strand
TGCTTCGGTTTTTGGTTCTGCCTTTGGTTCTGCTTTCTTTTCAGCTTCCTTTTTAACCTCTGCTTTTGCTTCGGCTTTTGGTTCTGCTTTCTTTTCAGTTTCCTTTTTAACCTCTGATTTTGCTTCGGCTTTTGGTTCTGCTTTCTTTTCAGTTTCCTTTTTAACCTCTGATTTTGGTTCTGACTTCTTTGAATCAGGCGCTTTAACCTCTGCTTTCTTGACTGTTGGCTTTGCCTTTTCTATATATGTTTCCAAGCCCTTACAATCTTCAAGGAAAGGTTTAAGCTTTTTATATATCTTTTCTACTCCGCCCTTACTGTCGCTCTCGATATTAAGGGGCATGATAGGATCATGTACACTCAGTCTGAGAAGGAACCAACCGTCACCGTTTTGCTTATCAAACAATACACGAATTCCCTCATGATTATCATCGGCTATAATAAATTCCTTCTGTTTTTTAGCATATGCAAAAAGATCCTTGATAACTCTTTCACCGCATTTTGCGAAGTCTTTTTCAACAATCTTTATTCTTATTTCCTTGCTTTCAACCGGCTCTGCAAGATCTTCGATAATCGATTCAAGCTTTTTACCCTCTTTGCGGAGCTGTGCCATCTTTATAATGATCTTTGTAACGAGATATGCGCCGTCATCAAGAAAATAATTTTCTCTCATTGCGGCATGTCCTGAGGTTTCTATTGCAAGCGGACAATCCACACCCTTTTCATTCTGGGCAATTGCTTCATTTATTACATTCTTATAGCCTCTTCTGAACCTCAGATGCTTTCCGCCAAGCTTATCCTCAATAAAGGTTTTCAGGCCACTCGAAGTAATAGAATCTGTAACGATCATACCGCCCTTATTATTCTCAAGCGCAATAGCAGATGCCAGCGCTACCAGACGATTTCTGTTGATTTCCTTCCCCTGTGCATCAACAGCGCCTCCTCTGTCAACATCCGTATCAAAAATAACGCCGAGATCAGCACCGTTTTCGATAACAGCTTTGCTTATTGAAGCCATTGCAGTTTCATCCTCGGGATTAGGAATATGGTTCGGGAAAGTTCCGTCGGGTTCAAGGAACTGACTTCCTCTGACATCGGCGCCAAGCGCTTCAAGAACGTCACCGGCATAAAAACCCCCGACACCGTTTCCGGCATCAACAACAATTTTAAAGCCTTTGAGCGGATGATGATAATCATCATCCGAATTAACCTGACTCTTTATCATTTCGCGAAGCATATAAGCATAGCGGCTCATAAAATCGCTGTCAATTCTCTTGCCGCCCTTTGACTTCTCAGCTTCCTGACCATTCTGCGCAAATTCAAGGATCGCCTCAATATCGGCTCCTTCAAGTCCTCCCTCGCGGGTAAAGAATTTAAGTCCGTTCCTGTAATACGGATGGTGGCTTGCAGTTACCATAACAGCTCCGTCACAGTTCATTTCTACTGTTGTCATAAACATTGAAGGAGTCGATGCAAGATCACAGTCGATCACCTCAACACCTGCCCTGAACATAACAGCAGCCGTCGTACCAAGAATATTCTTTCCTGATATTCTTGAATCTCTGCCAACAGATATTTTCAACTCATTTGTTTTTTTGCCTGTTTTATTTGACAACCAGATCATAAAACCATTTACCATAGCGGCAACAGTCTTGTCTGTAAGATTTACCTCATAGCCTGCGCCGTCAACAGCAATTCCTCGGATATCCGTTCCGCTTTTTAATTGTTTCCAGAATTCATTTAACATAGCATTATCTCCTTTAAATTTATTTATTTGATTTACCTTCATATGCATATACATCGTTGGTTCTTGTCATCTCATGCTTTCCGAAGACAAGCTTATTGTCCTTTACGGAATACTCAATACCGTTCTCGTCCTCGGTACCCACCTCATCTCCTGAAATATCAATATAGCTGATACTGCATTTACCATCTGACAGTGTATAACTTCCGCGGATCTCACTACAATAATTTCTTTGTACAAAACTTCCGTCAGAATTAAATACAACCGTATATCTGTTTACTTCATCAGAATTGTCATAAAACCATATACCGGTAAGCTGTTTATCCTCTTTGAAATCATCAGCCACTTTTACATTAAAGCTTTCTTCGGAAGGAATCAGCTTCCAGGTGTAATAAGAAACTCCTTTTTCGGTTACGCTATCGGTAATTTTTTTTCTGAATTCAACCAATTCCTCATTTGAATCCTTTGTATCAGGTGAAAAATAAAAACCGTCAAGATCCTTAAGCAGAAGAGTCCTTCCCGAAAAAGCATTTCCTTCGACTGAATATCCGAACTGATAAACCTGATCGCTCAGGTATAATGTTAGTTTGTCATTATCAACAGTATATCTGCCTATTTCTGCCTGCCCTTCCGACTGATAGCGGAATGTTTTATTATTCTCAAAGGTGAAATTGTAAACTAACTTTTTTTCATCGTCAGGTATAGTGATTTCAAGCCTCCATGTGCCATTTATACTCGAATCAAAAAAGAGTTTCCATACACTGAAAAAGATCAACACCGCTAAAAAAACGCATGCTGCTATTATCAGCGGAGCTCGGTATCTTTTCTGTCTGACTGCCGCGGACACAGAATCTTCATCATAGGAGCCGCCGGAAATTTCTTCATCAGATACATCCGTTTCCTCCGTATCCTCCTGAGAAATATCTTCATCAGACGTAATTATTTCATCATTGCTCATCAAGCATTAACCTCCTGTCCTTGTCTGTTTCTATTTTAACTTAATTTTCTTCTCATTACAAGACATAAACTAAGTTTTTTCTAAAAATTAGCAATTATTAGTCAAGCCAAAGCATATATTGATATGTATATATTATTTTTGAACAAAAAATAAAGAATTAAAGGAGAATAAATCGGCAGTCAAAATTGCAAAAAGGATGTCACTTATTCAATTTTCTTATTGAAAGACAGCGTAAAATATGATATGATTGTAGTATAATTATGTAAAGGATTTTAATGGTTTTTTTATAATAGGAGGTTATTATTATGGATATAAGAGCTGCTTATGAATCATGGCTTGAATATGCAAATGAAGACGAGGATCTTATTGCTGAGCTTAAGAATATCAGCAATAATGAGAATGAAATATATGAGAGCTTTTATACAGATCTTAAGTTTGGCACTGCCGGTCTCAGAGGTATTCTCGGCGCAGGCACAAACAGAATAAATATTTACACAGTACGCCGCGCCACACAGGGGCTTGCTGATTTTCTGAATAAAAAATACGATAATGCATCGGTCGCAATATCTCATGACTCAAGAATCAAAGGCGATCTTTTTGCAAAAGAAGCAGCCAGGGTTCTCGCTGCAAACGGCATTAAGGTTTATTTGAGTACTGAATTACAGCCTACGCCGGTCGTTTCCTTTGCTGTAAGAGAGTTAAAAACTCAGGCCGGAATAATGATCACCGCAAGTCATAATCCGGCAAAATATAACGGCTATAAATGCTACGGCAGTGACGGCTGTCAGATGACAGATGTAAATGCAAATGCTGTATTCAAAGAAATTGAGAAGTTGGATTATTTCGGCGATAATATCCGCCTTATCAGTTTTGAGGACGGACTTGCAAACGGTATGATCGAATGGATCAGCGATTCTCTGTATGAGACATATCTTGAAAATGTACAGGCTCAGTCAGTCAATCCCGGAGTTTGCAGTGGTTCTGGATTAAAGGTCGTATATACACCTCTTAACGGCGCAGGAAATAAGCTTGTTCGCAAGATACTCGACAGAATAGGCGTTGAGGATATTGTAATTGTCAAAGAGCAGGAAATGCCCGACGGTAACTTTACTACCTGTCCTTATCCGAATCCTGAGATACGCGAAGCGCTGCAGTTGGGACTTGAATTATCCGAAAAAGAACAGCCTGATCTTCTTCTTGCTACAGACCCCGACAGTGACCGTGTAGGTATTGCTGTAAAAGTCAAGGACGGTTACAGACTTATGACTGGTAATGAAACAGGCATAATGCTGATGAATTATGTCCTCAGCTGCCGAAAGCAGAACGGCACTCTTCCGGAAAGACCCGTGGCAGTAAAGACAGTTGTTACAAGCAAGCTGGTTGACAGAGTATGTGAAAAATACGGCTGTGAGCTTAAAAATGTTCTCACAGGTTTCAAATATATCGGTGAGCAGATCCTTCTTCTTGAACAGAAGAACGAACAGGACAGATATGTGTTCGGATTTGAAGAAAGCTACGGCTATCTTGCCGGAACATATGTAAGAGATAAGGATGCAGTTGTAGCAAGTATGCTCATCTGTGAAATGGCTGCATATTACCGTACAAAGGGCAAGAGTCTTAATGATGTAATGAATGAGCTTTATAATGAATTCGGGTATTATCTCAACAAAACAGAAGCCTTTGAATTTGATGGTTCGGCAGGTATGCAGAAAATGGCGGATATAATGTCATCGCTCAGGAATTCTCATCCGACAGAATTGGCAGGATTCAAGGTGACAACTGCTTCTGATTACCTGAATTCCTACACAAAAGATATTGTCACAGGAAAGCAGGAAGTCATTGATCTGCCTAAATCAAATGTTCTTGCTTATTCGCTTGAGGGCGGCGGAGCTGTTATTGTAAGACCTTCCGGCACAGAACCCAAGATCAAGGTATACATCACCGCTGTAGGTACTTCCGAACAGGACGCAAGAAACATCTGCGATAAAATGATAGATTCTGTTATCAAAACACTTGGTATCTGATCAAAAAATTATCCCGGGGAACTAATGAAGTTCTCCGGGATATTCGTTTCTGTTTTTCAAAACAGAGATACAATATATGGTATTCCATAAGAAATAAATGTCATTATCACTGTAGCAAGAATTAGACCGCCAAAAATTGCTATGCATGCATCCTTAAGCTTGAAGTGAAAAAGCGCCGCTACAAGTGCGCCGGTCCACCCGCCTGTGCCGGGAAGCGGTATGCCCACAAACAACAGCAATCCCCATTTCTTATGCTTCATTATCTTCTGTGCGCCTTTTTCCGCTTTTTCTTCAAGCTTATTGATCATTTTAAAAAACCTGGTATTTTTCAGAAGCTCAAATATTTTCTCAATAAACAGCAGGATAAACGGAATCGGCAAAATATTACCTATCAGACATATCGGTATAGCCCTAAAAAGATCAACACCCAATATGCTCGCCGCAATCAGACCGCCTCTCAGCTCCAGGATAGGAAACAGCGATATGATAAACACAACAAGCTCATGCGGAATTCCTCCCAAAGCACCCACAATATTCTGAACAATTCCTTCCATATTTTTTACTCCTTAAGCTTCATACATTTTTATATTATACTGTCAGATAATTTCTTCGATCTCATCCGTATCTATAATGCCCTCGAATACCTTCACAGCAGGACCTTCCATAATAACTATATCATCATCCCTGTAGGTATCAGTGAGCATACCGCCTCTGAGGTGTACATTTACAGGTATATTCCTTTTACAATAACCGTTCAGTACACATGCCGCAACAGCCGCACAGGAACCGGTTCCACAAGCAAGCGTTTCTCCCGAACCTCTCTCCCACACACGCATCTGAATATTACCTTCGTCGGTTATACTTACAAATTCCGTATTCACCCTGTCAGGAAAAAGAGGATGATTTTCAAATTTCGGACCGATCTTTTCAAGATCTATAGAATCTACATTATCAACAAATGTCACGCAGTGCGGATTACCCATTGATACAGCCGTACACATATAAGTTTTTCCATCGACCTCTATCGGCTTGTTAATGAATCTTTCACCGTCATAATTCATGGGTATATTCTCAGGCGCAAGCTCTGCCTTGCCCATATTAACGCTTGCGCTGACAAAACGGTCAACTTTGCTTTTTATATCTATTGTTTTTATACCGCTTTTTGTTTCTATAGTCACTTTATCCTTATGCGCTATGCCGTTATCATAAATAAACTTTGCCACACATCTTATCGCATTTCCGCACATAGCGCCCTCTGAACCGTCAAGGTTAAACATACGCATCCTTGCATCTGCAATATCGGAAGGGCAGATCAGGACTATACCATCTCCCCCTATACCCTTATGTCTGTCTGAAAGCAGTATGCTCAGGGCACATGGGTCATCCACCGTTTGTTCAAAACAATTAATATATACATAATCATTTCCTGCGCCGTGCATTTTTGTAAATGAAAGCTTCATATCAATTCCTCCGGAAAAATGTTACCATCTGATTATAACAGGTTTTATCTTTTTTTACAATGCTGTATTGACGAAATATTTATGTCATTCTATAATTATAGTGATGATAAATGAAAAAATCATGTTCTCAGATAATAAACTATACAGGAGTACTGCCATGAATGAAAACTTTATCAAAGTAAAAAGAAATGAAGGAAGGGAGAATATTCCAACTGCGTTTATTTTTTCTTGTCCCGGACAGGAAGAAATGAAAAGCGGTAAGCTTGTAAATGGTCAAACAGGAAAAAATCTGGATATGATGCTTGAATTCCTGCACAATAGCCGTCCTGATATTTTCCCCTCTGTTGACCGCTATGATTACCGCATTACCAATTCTTCGGAAATAGTACACTTTAAAGCCCACGATAACCGCACCGAGCCTAAAACATCAGAGATCTGTGAAACTGATAATATTAAAAGACTTTGCGCCGATATAAGCGGTTTCAAATATGTGATAACCTTCGGACGATGCTCCGCAATAGCTTCAAAAGTGCTTACCGAACAAGGACTTTGCGCTGATATTACATTCATGTATTCACAGCATCTTTCTTTTCTCAGCCTGAACAGCAGCATTAAAAATGACATTAACGGCTGCCCTATCGAACGAGGAAGCAAAGATTCTACCCGCAAGCGTCTTGAGGTTGCCGCATGGAAAATTCTTGAACAGCTATAACCACAAAGCATGTCCCCCGCCTATTAGACGGGAGCCATATATCCGTTCAGTGGGAGTAAAATCTCCCACTGAACGTCAGCAAGCCTACGGCTTGCCTTTGCTTGTTGAAAGCAAAGCTTTTAAGCCAAAAATTTATAAAGGATGCGCTGCGTTTTGAGAACAGGGCTTTTAAACAAAACGCGCCGGGATTGTATGAGAATATCTTTGCAGATAGCCGGATGTGTGTCCTAAAGAAAGAGGGAAAAGATATGAATTACAACAGTACAAGAAACAAAAAT